>JAPLOT010000127.1 GCA_026400595.1 Alphaproteobacteria bacterium
GTTCATGGTGATCGCCTGGTGCAGGTAGAACACCCAGAACACCGAGAACACGATGAAGGTGATCACCTCCTGCATCGTCTTCAGCTCGGCGGCGTTGTAGACCTGGTAGCCGATGCGGTTCGCCGGCACCGCCAGCCAGTATTCGAAGAATGCGATGCCCCAGCTCACCATCACCGCCATCCACAGCGGCTTGCTGGTGTAGTTGAGGTGGCCGTACCATGCGAAGATCATGAAGACATTGGAGGCCAGCAAGAGAATGATGGGCAGGACATAGGCCGAGGCAAGCGGGGACATGCGCGCGATTCCGAAAGGCGTGACCTGTGGGTGCATGAACGCCGCCGCTGACCTCGTCAAGGCGGCGAGGGCTCAGAACAGAGTCAGCGAAAACGGATCGATCATCGTGCCGTCCTGGCCGAGATTCACGAAGACCACACGGTCGGGATGGTCCTTGTGCACCATGAAGAAGCCGATGAAATCCGCTGCATAGCCCACCTCTCCGCAGGGCGGCGGCGGAACCTCGAGCTTGACCTGCGCATCGAAGGCTTCCTTGATCTTGCCGGTGGGCACGACCTGCCAGATGGTCCAGCCAGGCGCGCCGAATTGCTCTTCGTTCTTCTCGAAAACGCATTCGGGCGAATCCAGCACCAGGCCGCGGGCCTTGAGGTCGGGCAGCAGGCCTTCCGGACCCTTGGCCGGATCGGTACGAAAATGGCGCAAGACCGGATAGAGTTCGCCATTGTCGACATGGAGGCCGAAAAGGTCCTTCTCCTTGTCATAGGCAATGTTCCATTGGCCGGACTCGAATTTGCAGTCCTCGGTCCACAGGCCCACGCTGCCGCCCCGCTGCCAGTTCCAGCTGCACAAGGCCTGATCGGTCGCATAGAAGGGTTCCGGCGGCTGGCCATCGACGGCCGGCTTTCCGGCCTTCACCGCCACGACATTGCGCGGGACGCAAATGTCGTTGCCTTCCACGCGGGCGACATCGGCCAACTTGGGGTCGGCTGGATCCAGTCCCTTTTCACCGCCGAAGAAACAGACCTTGTCGCCCGAAAGGCCGCTGAGAATGACGCCGTCGTAATCGGTCTGCGGCAGGTGGCCTGCGACGAAGCTGTCGGTGAAGCGGATGTTGACCTGACGGCCCAGGGCCGACGCGAAATAGACCGCGGGATCATCGAAGGACAGCAGGGTCTCGGAGGCCGCCAGGGCCGGCGCGGCGGCAGCCAGGAGCAGGAATGGGGCATAGCGCTTCATGCGCCAAGCTCATGCCAGACTTCGCGCGGCTTGGCTATCGGGAAGGCCGTGAGCCGTCTATGAGACGGACCATGACCGATCGAACCCGGGTGCTGCCGCCATTCGCGATCCTCGTGGCGATCAGCGCCATCGGCCCCCTGTCGCTGAACATTTTCATTCCCTCCATGCCGGGGCTGCAGGACGAATTCGGCATTCCCTATGGCAAGGCCCAGCTCACGCTGACCCTGTTCCTGATCGGCATGGCGGTCTGCCAGCTGATCTACGGGCCGATCTCGGACCGGGTGGGCCGCCGTCCCATGCTGCTGGGTGGCATGGCGGTCTTCGTGCTGGCAAGCGTGCTGGCAGCTCTGGCGCCGTCGATCGAGGTGCTGATCGGCGCCCGGCTGCTCCAGGCGCTGGGTGGCGCAGCCGGCATCGTGCTGGCCAGGGCCATGGTGCGCGACGTCTTCGACCGCGACAAATCGGCCAGCGTCATCTCCTACATCACCATGGCCTTCGTGGTGGCGCCCATGGTGGCGCCGGTGCTGGGCGGCTTCATCGAGGTCATTGCCGGCTGGCGCTATGATTTCTGGCTGCTCGCCGTGCTGGGCGCGGCGGTGCTGGCGGCGGCTTGGCTGCGCCTGCCGGAGACCCTGGTCCGCCGCGAGGGCGCGCCCAATGCCGTAGGACTTGTGGCCGGCGCCATGCATCTCGCGGGCATCGCACGGTTCCGCAGCTACACCCTGACCCTGGCCTTTACTTCAGCGGTCTTCTTCGCCTTCCTGGGCGGCGCGCCCCACATCATGGTCGACGTGCTGCATAGAACCCCGATGGAATACGGCCTGTGGTTCGTGCTGATCTCCTCGGGCTACATGCTGGGCAATTTCCTGTCGGGACGCTTTACCCAGCGCGTCGGCATCGACCGCATGATGCTGATGGGTTGCGGCGTGACGACCCTGGGCGGTCTCCTGTGCCTGACGGCGGCCGCGCTTGGGTTTCTCTCGCCCCCCACCCTCTTCGTCCCCATGGCTTTTGCTGCTCTCGGCAATGGCCTGACCATTCCCAACGGGACCGCCGGGGCGATCAGCGTCGATGCCCGCCTCACCGGCGCCGCCGCCGGCTGGGCCGGTTTCGTGCAGATGGCCTGCGGTGCTGCAGCCTCGCAACTTGTCGGCACGCTGCAGGAGGATTTCCCCTTTTCCGTGTTCTGGTGCATGTCGGCGGCCAGCATCCTGGCCCTTGCCATCCATCTCGGCGCGCTACGCCGCAAGCGCCTCGCAAGATCGTGAGCCGCGGCCCAAAATTCGCCCGTTTTCGGGACTTTAGCTCGAAAATCATTCGTGATGGCTTTAGCAGCAAAATCGAATCTGCTAGAGTTGACCTTCGGGGAGTCAATGAGGAGTTTCCTGCCGATGAAGCTGACCAATCGCGGTCTTGGCCGTCTTGCCGCTGTATCCGCGGTGGCATTGACGCTGGCCGCCTGTGCCTCGACCGGCACGAACAATGTCGCCAACAACAGCCCCGGCCCCGAAGTCATGTCGGCTCAGGAGATCCGCGGGGTCCTTGCCGGGAAGAGCTGGAAGTTCCGCGGCCCCAACAACACCGGCACCACGCTCTATGCTGAGGACGGCACATCCCTGGTTGAAGTTGATGGCAAGGGCACGACCCGCGGCAAGTGGATGACCAAGGACGGCCAACTCTGCGAGAGCTTCGATCCAGCGCCCTTCCTGCCAGGCGGCGTACCGATGAGCTGCTATCCCTTCTCGGGGAGCGGCGGCGTCTATCAGGCCGGGAAGGCCACTTTCACGCTTGCGTCATGATGATTTGAACACTTGCCACAATTGCGCCACGCTCGCTCCTAACTCTTGCCTGCGGCGAGGTGCATCGCCAGCTCACAACATGTCGAAACGGGATGATCGGATGACTGCGGCAATCACCCGCCGAAGCCTGTTGCTTTCAGGCCTTGTGTTCCTTGGGAGCGGCCTGGCGGCCGGCGCCAAGGCGAACGCGCTCTATGGAGGCGAGGATCAGGAGTACTTCAATCCCGATCTGCTGCCACCGGCCGAATCGGAAATCGACTATCCCATCGAGCCCGTCAACCCACGCCGCATCCGCAAGAAATTCCGCCGCACCGTCGTTGAGTTCAATGGCAATGCCCAGCCGGGCACAATCTTCGTCGATCCCGACAACCGGTACCTTTATCATGTGATCGCCCCCGGACAGGCGACGCGCTATGGCGTGGGCGTGGGCCGCCAGGGCTTCGAATGGTCCGGCGATGCCATCGTCGGCATCAAGCGGCGCTGGCCGCGCTGGGTGCCGCCGCGCACCATGGTGGACCGTGATGCCAATGCGCTGCGCTGGGTCAATGGCCAGCCGGGAGGGCCTGACAATCCGCTGGGCGCACGGGCGCTCTACCTCTATGCCAACGGGGTGGACACGCTTTACCGCATCCATGGTACCAACGACCCCTCCTCCATCGGCAAGGCCATGTCCTCCGGCTGCATCCGCATGCTGAACGAGGATGTCGCCCATCTGTTCGACCTGGTCGAGATTGGCACTCCTGTCATCGTGCTGCCGTCGCGCGGCGTGTGATGCCTGCCGGCCGCAGCATCACGACCATCGGCTTCGATGCCGACGATACGCTGTGGCAGAACGAGACCTTTTTCCGCATCACCGAGCGCCGATTCACGGAATTGCTCGCCGACCATGCCGAACATGCCGCGATAGCGGCGCGGCTGCTGGAGGCCGAGCGGCGCAACCTCCGCTTCTACGGCTATGGCATCAAGGGCTTCACGCTTTCGATGATCGAGACCGCAGTTGAGGTGACGGACGGCAAGGCCCCCGCCGCGGTGATCGCCGAGATCCTCTCCTACGGCCGCGAGATGCTGAATCATCCGGTGGAGACCTTGCCCCATGCTCGTGAAGCCCTCGCGCGATTGTGCGGCGACTATCGCATCGTGCTCGTCACCAAGGGCGATCTCTTCGATCAGGAGCGGAAGCTGGCAGCATCCGGCCTCGGTGACTTCTTCGACGGGGTCGAGATCGTGAGCGAGAAGACCCCCGAGGTCTACCAGAGGGTCTTCACACGACATGGCGACGGTGCCGCGCGGGCCATGATGATCGGCAACTCCCTGAAGTCGGATGTCGTGCCGGCACTTGTCGCCGGCAGCTGGGGCGTGCATGTGCCGCATGACCTGACCTGGGCGCTGGAGCATGTCGAGCCGCCGGAGGGCAACCCGCGCTTCCGCAAGGTCGATCACCTGGGCCTGATCTATCCACTGATCCGGCAAGTCTCTTGAAGGCGCCCGAAAGCTGTGGCACACGCCCTGCGGGGCCAAGGAACCGTGCATGAACATTCGTCTGCTGAGCATTCTGCTGGTTGCGGCATTGCTGGCTGCCTGCACCAACGGGTCCAACAACGGCGTGCGCGTCGTGAGCGGCGGCGGTTCATCGTCCGGAACGCAGCAACCTGAAGCGATTCGGAACTTCACCAGCGCCGAGATCTATGCGGCCATCGTCGGCAAGACCTTCCAGTACACCCGCGCGGACGGCAACGGCTTCGTCACCTACAAGGCCGACGGGACATTCGAATTCCAGGACGATACCCGCGGTGCCGGCAAGGGCCGCTGGGTGGTGAACGGCAACCAGTTCTGCGAGACCTTCGGCTCCGGCGCTTCCACCGAGTGCGGGGATTTCAAGACGACGGGCGATGCCTATTTCGCCGCCAAGTCACGCCTGGTGGAGATGAAGAGCTAGCCGCCGGTCACGGGCGGAAAGAACGCCACCTCGCGCGCGCCGGCGATCGATGCATCGAAGCCGGCGTGAACCTGATCGACGGCCGCCCGGATCGTGCGGCGGTCGGCGAAGGCGGCGGCGAGGCCGTCATCGCGGGCGGCCAGGAAATCCATCAGACCGGACACCGTGACCACCGATTCCGGCACCTCGATCTCCTCGGAACTGCGGCCCACGACCTGGCGGATGCGCGCGAAATAGAGGATCTTCATCGGCGTTCAATCGACGACGTGGCGCAGGCCGGCGCGGAAATAGTCGTAACCCGTATAGAGCGTGAGGCCGGCGGCAATCCATAGCAGTGCGATGCCGAACTCGGTGAGATAGGGAATGATCTTGTCGCCGGCAGGTCCGGCGATCAGGACGCCGATGGCAACCAGCTGCACGGTGGTCTTCCACTTGGCGATCTTGGTGACGGGCACGGACACCTGCAACTCGCCAAGGTATTCGCGCAGACCCGACACCAGAACCTCGCGGGACAGAATGATGATGGCCGCCCACATGTGACCGCCATAGAGAATGGGCGAGCCTGCCAGCACCAGCAGCACCACCGCCACCAGCACCTTGTCGGCGATGGGGTCGAGCATGCGGCCGAGCGAGGACTGCTGCTGCCACTTGCGGGCGAGGTAGCCGTCGAAGAAATCCGTGATCGCCGCGGCCACGAAGAGCGCCAGGGCGATCCAGCGCGCGGCATTGGTGTCCCACATGAGCAAGCCCGCCACCAGCGGCACGGCCAGGATGCGGCCGTAGGTGAGGATGTTGGGCAGGTTCCACACCTTGGAAAAATTTACGGCCTTCTGGGATTTTGCTTCGCTCATGGTGGGCATCATTGTGCACTGTCATGGAAGTGGTCGTAAATAGCCTGCGCGAGCGCCGTGCTGACGCCCTCCACTGCCGCCAGATCGGTGACGCTGGCCCGGGCCACGGCCTTGGCTGAACCAAAGCTCTGCAGCAACGCCTTCTTGCGATTTGGGCCGATACCGGCGATCTCGTCGAGCGGATTGACGCCGATGGCCTTGCTGCGCCGCGCCCGGTGCGACCCGATGGCGAAGCGATGCGCCTCATCGCGCAGGCGCTGGATGTAGTAGAGGACCGGATCGCGGGCCTCGAGCATGAAGGACGGCTGGCCCATGACGTAGAAATGCTCGCGGCCGGCATCGCGGTCCGGCCCCTTGGCCACGCCGGCAAGCGGGAGATCGGAGAGCCCCAGCTCGTCGAGGACGGCCTTGGCCGCCGAGAGCTGACCCTGGCCGCCATCGATGAGGACCAGATCCGGCCATTGCGCGGCCTCGCCCGGCGCCACTTCGGCTTGACGGTCACCCTGTTCCTTCATCAACCGGGTAAAGCGGCGCGTAAGCACTTCCCGCATCATGGCAAAATCGTCCGCTGTTGCGTCTTCGCTGCGGATGTTGAACTTGCGATATTGAGATTTCATTAACCCCTCGGGGCCTGCCACGACCATGGCGCCCACGGCATTGCTGCCCTGGATATGGGAATTGTCGTAGACTTCGATCCGCCGCGGCGCCTCTGCCAGGCGGAAGACCCGCGCCACGCCTTCGAGCAGCTTCGCCTGGGAGGAGGACTCCGCCATCTTGCGGCCCAGCGCCTCGCGGGCATTGGTGACGGCATGCTCGACCAGCAGCCGCTTCTCCCCGCGGTGCGGCACCGCAATCTCCACCTTGTGGCCGGCATGGGTGGAGAGTGCCTCCTCGAGCAAGGCGCATTCCTCGATGTCATGCGACAGAAGGATCAGGCCAGGAACCGGCTTGTCGTCATAGAACTGGGCCAGAAAGGCGCCCAGCACCTCGCCCGCCTCGGCGGCACGGTCGGCCTTGGGGTAGTAGGCGCGGTTGCCCCAGTTCTGGCCGGAACGGAAGAAGAAGACCTGGATCGAGGTCTGGCCGCCCTCCTGGAAGAGTCCGAAGACATCGGCCTCCTCCACCGTCTGCGGGTTGATGCCCTGCTGGGCGGTCACGAAACTCATGGCCTGGATGCGGTCGCGGATGCGGGCGGCCTGCTCGAAATCGAGACGTTCCGCCGCCTCTTCCATGAGCCGCGCCAGCTCGGCCTTCACCGCCTGGCTCTTGCCGCCGAGAAAGGCCTCGGCCTCGGCCACCAGGGCCTCGTAGTCCGCGGGCTCGACAAAGCCCACACAAGGCGCCGCACAGCGCTTGATCTGGTACAGCAGGCAGGGCCGCGTGCGGTTGGCATAGACGCTGTCGTTGCAGGAGCGCAGCAGGAAGGCCTTCTGCAGGGTGTTGATGGCGCGGTTCACCGCACCCGCCGAGGCGAAGGGACCATAGTAGTTGCCCTTGCGATTGCGCGCACCGCGATGCTTGGCGAGTTGCGCCACCGGATGGTCGCGGGCGATGAGGATATAGGGAAAGGACTTGTCGTCGCGCAGCACCACGTTGAAGCGCGGCTTCAGCTTCTTGATGAGATTGGCTTCGAGCAGCAGTGCTTCGGCTTCGGTGTTGGTGGTCACGAACTCCATGTGGCGGGTGAGCGCGATCATGGCCGCGATGCGGCTCGTGTGGTTGCCGAAGCGCGTGTAGTTCGACACGCGGTTCCTAAGGTTGCGCGCCTTGCCGACATAGATGACGTCGCCCTTGGCGTCGTACATGCGGTAGACGCCGGGCTTGCCGGGCAGCCGGGTGACGAAATCATGAATGATCTCGGGGCCGGTCGGCGCTTGGTCGGACTCGCTCATGCCGCCTAGATAGGATGCCGGGCGGG
>JAPLOT010000211.1 GCA_026400595.1 Alphaproteobacteria bacterium
CCTCGCGCGAGACCAGCGAGGCCTTCATGCCCTGGTGGCCCATGGCGATGCCGTCCGTCACCGTGATCGTGCAGAATTCGCGCGGTGTGCCTGCAGCCGCGGACACGCCTTTCTTCACCGACTGGGCCTGCCGCATCAGGGCGATGTTGCAGGGTGCGGCTTCGTTCCAGCAGGAGGCGACGCCGACGAAGGGCTGCGCGATCTGCTGCGCGGTCAGCCCCATGGCGTAGTAGTAGGACCGGTGCGGGGCGCGTTCGGGCCCAACGCTGACGTGGCGGCTGGGCAATCTGCTCTTGTCGATGACTGGCTTGTCCATGCTGACTCCGATTCCGTGTGCTTGGCGAAAGTAAAGGTGTCTCGTTCGTTTTGCCACTCCCAGACAAACCCGGGAGATGACAGTGTTGTGATACCGTTCCGAATGTAGAGCCAGACGTGGAACGCGGTCCAGTTCGAGATGGGTTCGGCCAGACGCCGGAGGGGCCGGTTCCGGAGAGCTGATGTTCAGGCTTGCAGGCTTTCGCCCTGACCGGGTTGCAGATTGCCGGCCTCTTGAATGCCCCCCATCCACCTCATTAGGCTCACGGGAAACAAACCCTCGGAATCAACAAAATGACCCCGCACCACTGGACCGTCGTCGCGCAGGAACACGACAAGCTCGGTGAAAGCGCCATGTGGCACCCTGTCGATCAGGCGATCTACTGGGTTGACTGGTATGGACCGACGCTGCGCCGACTGGGGAATGGCGTGCCCGTCAAGAGCTGGACATTCTCCGAATGCTCAATCCTCGGATCCTTCGTCTTCGCCGCAGGCGGGAAGTTTCTCCTGGCCCTCAATACCGGCATCAAGCTTTTCGACCCCGTCAGTGGCGGACTTCGAGATGTCGCGGATCCCAACCAGGGCCGCGAGGGCGTTGCCTACAATGACAGCAAGGTCGACCGGCAGGGTCGTCTCTGGGTCGGTACATTTGACGTCAAGGAAAAGGACCCGCGCGGCATTCTCTATTGCATCGATGCAGCGGGAAATGTCCACGTCGCCGACAGCGGCTATACGGTGTGCAACGGGCCGGCCTTCTCGCCGGACGGCAGCATCCTCTACTTCAGCGATACCATGGGCAAGCGCATCATTGCCTATGACGTCGATTCACGGGTCCCTCACCTGAGAAACCGCCGCGTTTTCGCGGATCTTGGCGGAGAAACCGGCCTGCCGGACGGTCTCACCGTTGATGCCGAGGGTTGCCTGTGGTGTGCCCTCTATGGGGCGGGCCGCATTGTCCGGCTGTCGTCTGACGGCTCACGATGCGCCAGCTACGCGGTGCCGGCAGCCAACGTCACCAGCTGCGCCTTCGGCGGCCCGTCGATGACAACCCTCTTTGTGACGTCAGGCGAGAACCCTTCGGCTCCAGGTGCAGCCGGCACATCCCATGCCGACGGCGCCCTCTTCGCGTGCGACATGGGCATTCGCGGTCTTGTCGAACCTGAATTTAATCTGCGCGCGGATTGACCGCTGTTTCGCGCAATGATTTAGTCGGGTGGCAGGCTCAGACCCGGTCCGGCAGAAGACCGCGGCGATGAGGACTTGCGCTTTACTGAGGCAGCGCTTGGGAGGAACACAGCGATGACCAGCCGACCGACCGATCTTCAAGCAATGGCAGAATTGTCCCGCCGCTCGGCGATATCCCGACGCGGCCTGATGGGAGGTGCTGCAGGCCTGGGTGCCATCGCGGGACTTGGCCTCCAGACCCGGCCGGCCGCGGCTTCGACCACCATGACCTGGATGGGCTGGCAAGGCTATGAGACGCCCATCAAGTCGGGCAGTTTTCTGGCCGAGAATGACATTGATTTCCAGCCGACCTTCGTGGCCTCGAACGAAGAGATCATTACCAAGCTGCAGGCCGGCGGCATCGGCAAGACCGATCTCATCACCATGTATTTTGGCTATCTGCCGATCATGGCCGAAGGCGGATTGCTGGAGCCGATCGATCCGTCGAAGGTCGCGCAGTTCGGCGATCTCATTCCGCAGTTCAATGCGCAGCAGTCCATCCGCTTCCAGGATAAGCTTTATGGCGTGCCGTGGAACTGGGGATCCCTGCCGCTCATGTATGATCCGGCAGCGGTCTCTGCCGTGCCGGAAAGCTGGCTCGACATCAAGAAGCCGGAGTACAAGGGCAAGGTAGCCATGGTCGATGACCCGCTTGGCAATCTTCTCGTCTGGGGCACGGTCGTGACCGGAAAGCCGATGGGCACCTTGCTGACCCGCGAGGAACTCGCCAAGGTCATCGACGAGATGATCGACATCAAGAAGAACCATGCGCGGGCCTTCTTCGCCACCTATGGCGACATGGCTGATGCCTTCGCACGCAATGAGGTGGCGGTAAGCGCCATTGGCTGGGAGGCCGTGGCCGTCTGGGCCAAGGGCAAGGGCAAGGAGATCAAGTACGTCATCCCCAAGGAAGGCACCGGCATGTTCATGGACTGCCTCTGCATTCCCAAGGACGCGCCGCACCAGGATCTTTCCTACAAGATGATCAATCACGTGATTTCGCCGGAACCGCAGAAGGTCTTCGCGACCGAACAGAGCGCCGGCATCACCAATCTCAAGGCGGTCCCGCTGCTGCCGCCGGACCTGGTTCAGTCCTACAACTACGGCGACATCGATGGTTTCATGACCAAGGCCCGCCTGCAGCCGGTGCCGCCATCCGAGTTCGATGGCACGACGGCAACCTATGACGATTTCCTGACGGAATACGCCAGGCTGCAGAAGGCCTAGACCCAGACTTGAACAGACTGCCCTTGTCCGGCCGTCCACGGCTTGCGCAGGCGCCGCTTCTGGCGCCTGCCGCAATCCTCTGGATCGTCCTCTTCGCGCTGCCGCTCTTCAGCTTTCTGGTTTTCAGCTTCTGGTCTGTCCGGGCGCGCATCATGCGCCCCGACTTCACATTTCAGAACTATGTCGCAACCATCAGGGAGTATGGCGACGTCCTCCTCATCACCCTGGGCATGGGGTTGATCATCGCCCTTGCGACCACGGTTCTGGCCTTTCTCTTTGCCTATGCCATTCGGTTTCGCGCCGGGCGATACGGCGACATGCTTCTGTTCATCACGCTCATCGCGCTGTTCGGCGGCTACCTTGTCAAGATCTATGCCTGGAAGAGCATTCTGGGCCGCGATGGCATCATCAACGGGTTCCTGATGTGGACCGGCGCAATCCAGGAACCGCTTGAAATCCTGATCTACTCCCACGGTGCCATCGTGGTGACGCTGACCTACTTTCTTCTGCCCTTTGCCATTCTGCCGATCTACGGCAGCCTGCGCGCGATTCCTGACGATCTTATCGAAGCGGCAAGCGACCTCGGTGCATCGCCGCTGCAGGTGGGCCGTGATGTGGTTCTGCCGCTCTGCGAGCGCGGCCTGGGCGTTGCCTTCCTGCTGTCATTCCTGATCTCGGTCGGTGACTACGTCACGCCGCGCTTCGTGGGCGGCGGCGCATCCATGATGGGGCACTTCATCGAGACGCAGTTTTCCTTCGGCTTCAACTGGCCCAAGGGCAGTGCAATGTCCTTCACCCTGCTTGCCACCTCGCTCGCCCTCGTGATCCTTTGCCGGGCGCTGCTGCGGCGGATGCTGCGGCCATGAAGGCCTCCGCGATAGCAACGGCCGCATGGGCCGCATTCATCGCAGCGGTCGTGACCTTCATGCTCCTGCCACTTGCGCTGGTCATTGTCTTCAGTTTCAATGCCGCAGCGTTGACCAGTTTTCCGCTGACCGGCTTCACGCTTGACTGGTACGTCAGGCTCTTCGCCAATGACAGCTTCTGGCCGGCTCTGACCGACAGCCTGATCATTGCGGCAGCGGTGGCAATTCTGTCGGTCATGGTTGGCGTGCTGGCCGCGATAGGCCTCTCGAAACTGCAAGGCCGTGCAGCAATGCTGCTGCTCGACATACTGGCCATCCCCATGATGCTGCCTGCGCTGATCATCGGCATCGCGCTACTGTCCTTCTTCGTGCGCGTCCTGTCCCTACCCCTCGGCCTGCCAACGGTGATCCTGGGGCAATTGGTGGTCATTGTCCCCTTTGTCGTGGCAATCCTCTATGCGCGGCTGTCGAACTTCGACTGGTCGCTTGTCGAGAGCGCGCGGGATCTGGGGGCCTCGCCGC
>JAPLOT010000578.1 GCA_026400595.1 Alphaproteobacteria bacterium
GCGCCCTGAAGGGCATCCTCGGCCTGGTTTGCCCGGATCAGATCAAGTGCGGCGCCCACCGCAAGCAGCAATGGAACGATGCTCACCGCAAACACAAAGGCCACATTGCCGCGATTGCCGAAACGAAACCTAGACCAAACACTCATTGTCACACCTATGCTCGAATGCTCTCTTAAGGAGAACCAATAGTTTGTTTTCTTCTTAAGGTTGCATTTGGAGATTAAGAAATCCCTACTTCCGATTGCTGCTGCAAAGCAGCGGATTTGGTCATAAACCTGTCGGCAAAAACAGCTGTCGGGGCGGTGCATATGGACGATCTGGACAAACGCAAGGCGCAGGCGCGCAACTGGTTCGAGAGCCTGCGAGACCAGATCTGCGCAGCCCTCGAGCAGATCGATCTCGGCCACGGCTTCAACCGGAAGAGCTGGGAAAGGCCCGATGGCGGCGGCGGCGTCATGTCGATGCTGCACGGCAAGGTCTTCGAGAAAGCAGGCGTCCACACCTCGACCGTGCATGGCGAGTTCAGCCCCGAATTCCGCAAGCAGATCCCTGGTGCCGAGACCGATCCGCGCTTCTGGGCCTCGGGGATTTCGCTCATCATCCATCCGTGGAACCCGCATGTTCCGGCGGTCCACATGAACACACTCTTCATCGTGACCACCAAGACGTGGTTTGGCGGCGGAGCCGATCTGACCCCCGTGCTCGACCGCTACCGCACCCAAGACCATGCTGACACGCTGGACTTCCACGCGGCCATGAAGACCGCTTGCGACGCCCATGCGGTGGCCGACTACACGCGGTTCAAGGCCTGGTGCGATGAGTATTTCTTCCTGCCCCATCGCAACGAGCCGCGCGGCATCGGCGGCATCTTTTATGATCACTTCAATTCGGGCAACTGGGACGCCGACTTTGCTTTTACCCAGGACGTCGGCCGCGCCTTCCTCGGCATATATCCGAAACTTGTCCGGCGCAGCATGGACAAGGACTACGGCGACGCGGATCGCGAAGAGCAACTGATCCGGCGCGGGCGCTACGTGGAGTACAACCTGCTTTACGACCGCGGAACGATCTTCGGACTCAAGACCGGCGGCAATGTAGAGTCGATCTTGTCCTCGATGCCGCCTGCCGTAAAGTGGCCGTGAGGAGAACGCGCCATGGACCTTCGAAACGGCTTCGACATCAAGCGCTACATCCGCACCATTCCCGACTATCCCAAGCCGGGGATCATGTTCCGCGACATCACCACGCTGCTGTCCAACCTGCATGCGTTCCGCGCCGCCGTCGACGAACTGGCCTGGCCGTTCCTGCGTGGCGAGATCGACTATGTGGCGGGGATCGAGGCGCGCGGGTTCATCCTTGGCGGCGCGGTGGCGCATAATCTGGGGCGCGGCTTCATCCCCATCCGCAAGAAGGGCAAGCTGCCGTCGCGGGTGATCGGCCAGGACTATGCGCTGGAATACGGCGTCGACACCATCGAGATCCATGCCGATGCGATCCAGAAGGGCGATCGCATCCTGCTGATCGACGACCTCATCGCCACCGGCGGAACCGCGGGCGCCGCCACTGACCTGATCCGCAAGTCAGGTGGCGAGGTGGTAGCAGCCGCCTTCGTGATCGACCTGCCGGAACTGAGCGGCGCCGCGAAGCTCAAGGCCAAGGGTGTGAAGGTGCACACGCTGGTGAGCTTCGAGGGACACTAGCCGGAGGACGTCCGCACGGGCGTCATGACCTTGCCGTCGAAAGCGAAGACCTCGTCGCCGTCCTGATTCACGCCTGTGCTGTGCGAGAAGAGAAGGCCCCAGCCCGGCCGCGAGGCCAGCGCACGCTTGCCGGTGACGGTGAGGGTATAGGTGATCGTGTCACCGGGCTTCACCGGCTTGTGCCAGACGAGGTTCTCGAAGCCTGGCGATGGACCGAGAGGCGCGGGCGTCTTCCCGGCGGCGCGAAGCTTCGCCTCTGCCGCCTGGTTGGTCGCGACATAGCACTTCATCCAGCCCGCTGCCGTGTGCCAGCCCGAAGCGGAGAGCACGCCGAAGGGTCCCCTTCGGCCGGCCTTCTCGTCGAGATGGAAGGGCTGCGGATCATATGTCCTGGCGAAGTCGACGATGGCATCGCGGGTGAAATGGTGGCTGCCCAGCGGGATGATCCGGCCGATCTCCAATTCGTCGAGATAGAGGCCAATCATGGCTGGCGCAGCTTCATGAACTGAACGCCGGTCATCTCGACCTTCTTCTCGCC
>JAPLOT010000179.1 GCA_026400595.1 Alphaproteobacteria bacterium
TGTGTTGCCGGAAGTGGCTGGGGCGGGAGGGATCGAACCTCCGCATGGCGGAATCAAAATCCGCTGCCTTACCGCTTGGCGACGCCCCAAGTTCCGGGGCTCCGTATAACGGCCCGGCTCATGCTTGCATAGTCCGAAAAGCGCCGTTATAAGCGCCGCGAACCAATGACGGAGTGTAGCGCAGTCTGGTAGCGCACCTGCTTCGGGAGCAGGGGGTCGGAGGTTCGAATCCTCTCACTCCGACCAATGTGAAACGCGGGCCCTGCGCCCGCGTTTTCTTTTCTGTCAGGACTTGCCGCCGATCAGCGCCTGGGCCGCCGGAAGCGCCAGCGCGACAAGGGCCGCCTTCACGATGTCACCAGGGAGGAAGGGGAAGAGTCCCACGGCGAAGACCTGCGCTGCGCCGGTGAACTGCGAGAGCCAGAGCAGGCCCGGCACATAGAGGACGGCCGCGCCGGCAAGGCAGGCTGCCAGCAGGCGGAGCGGCGTGCGCGCCCAGCCGCGTTCGGCCAGATAGCCGACCAGGCCTGCGGCCAGGATGAAGCCCAGGATGTAGCCGCCGGTCGGCCCGGCAAGCACCGCATAGCCGCCCATGAGGTTGGCGAAGACCGGCAGGCCCAGGGCGCCCTGCAGTGCATAGAGCGCCAGGGTCGCCGCACCCAGCCGCGCGCCATAGGCAGCGCCCACCATCAGCACGGCCAGGGTCTGCAGCGTCATCGGCACCGGGATCATCGGCACGCTCACCTGCGCGGCCACTGCCACCAGCAGGGAGCCGATGACGGCAAGGGCCGCAATACGGGCAGGCCTGCCGGTGGCATCGGCGGGCCAGAGGCGGTCGGCGAGGAGGCCGTTGTGCATTTTCTTCTCCCTTTCGCTGCTGTATGGAATCTCTCCATGACACTTATAGTTTCGGGCTCCAGCCGCTGCAACGCCGCATGACGGCACTCGATTTCGACCGCAAAGACAGGGCGGCACCAGGTGAGGCGGAGCAGCTCACGCCGCTGGTACGCCGAATCCTCTGCAACAATCCCAGCGCCTTCACCTTCACCGGCACATCGAGCTTCATCGTCGGCCGCGGCCGCGTTGCCGTCATCGATCCGGGACCCGACGATCCGGCCCATCTTGCGGCGCTGCGCCACGCGCTGCGCGGCGAAACCGTCACCCATGTGCTGGTGACGCATTCGCATGCCGACCACTCGCCGCTCGCGGCAAGGCTCAAGGCGGAGACCGGCGCCGCCGTGCTCGCCTTCGGCGCCGCCGAAACGGCGTCCGGGGAAGCGCTGCGCCTCGATGCCGGAGTCGACCACGGATTTGCGCCCGACGAACGCCTGAGGGACGGCGAGACGCTGGCGGGGCCGGGCTGGACGCTCGATGCCATCTTCACGCCGGGCCACATGTCCAATCACATGTGCTTCGCACTGCGCGAGGAGCAGTCGCTCTTCTCGGGCGACCATGTCATGTTCTGGGCCACCAGCGTCATCGCGCCGCCGGAGGGCCGGATGGGGGACTATCTCGCCTCGCTCCGCAAGCTGCTGGAGCGGGATGACAAGTACTATCATTCCGCCCATGGGCCGGGACGGCGCGATCCGCTGCCCTTCGTGCGGGGCCTTCTGTCTCATCGACGCATGCGCGAAGCGGCAATCCTGCAACGCCTGCGCAGCGGGGACCGTCATGCGAAGGAGATCGTCGCAGCGCTCTATGCGGATGTCGATCCGCGCCTGCATGGCGCCGCGGCTCTGTCGGTGCGCGCCCACATCGAGCATCTCGTCGAGCAGGGCCAGGCGCGCCCCACGGATGATGGATACGAAGCTCTTGGCTGACCGCCTCACATCTGCCGTGCTGCAAGCTGCGTAATGGACAGGCCATGCTCGTCGATGTTCGCCACGTCCGCAAGTCATATGCCACGGGAGAAGGGCCGCTGCAGGTGCTGCAGGGCGTCGATCTCCGGTTGGCGCCGGGCGAAAGCGTGGCGCTCACCGGCGAGTCGGGCAGCGGCAAGAGCACGCTGCTGCACCTGATCGGCGGACTCGACCGGCCGGATGCGGGCGAGATCATCGTGGGCGGCCGCAACATCGCGGTCCTGGATGACGCCGCGCTCGCGGCCTTCCGCCGCACTGAAGCCGGCCTCGTCTTCCAGCATTTCAACCTCATTCCCTCGCTCGATGTCGCCGCCAATCTCTCCTTTCAGGCGCGGCTCGCCGGACGTTGCGACGAAGCGTGGCTTTCGACACTGACCCGGCGGCTTGGTCTCGAACAGCTTCTCGCGCGCTACCCCGAACAGCTGTCGGGCGGGCAGCAGCAGCGCGTCGCCAACGGCCGTGCCCTGGCTTCGCGTCCATCCCTGCTGCTGGCCGACGAGCCGACGGGCAATCTCGACGAGGCAACGGGCGACGCGGTGCTTGAACTCATGCTGTCGCTGGTGCGCGAGACCGGCGTGGCCCTGCTCATGGTTACCCATTCAAGCCGGCTGGCGGCGCGGCTGGGACGGCGCCTGCATCTTCATGCGGGACGGCTCGCGCCATGATGACCACGGCGCTCGGCGCCCTTCTGTCGCATTGGCGCCGGCGCCCCCTGCAGCTGGCCACCCTTGTTGTGGGACTGGCGCTGGCGACCGCGCTGTGGTCT
>JAPLOT010000310.1 GCA_026400595.1 Alphaproteobacteria bacterium
CATCACCTCGTAGCGCGCCGGCTCGAAGCTCACCGGCACGCCGTATTCGCTGTTGAGCCGGTCGGCCAGAACGTCGAGCTGCAGCGCGCCCACCACGCCGACGATGGCGGCGGACCCGTCGACCGGCAGGAAGAGCTGCACGACACCTTCCTCTGCCAGCTGTTCCAGCGCCTCGCGCAGCTTCTTGGCCTTCATCGGATCGCCCAGTTTGACACGGCGCAGGATTTCCGGGGCGAAACTCGGCACGCCGGTGAAGACGAGGTCCTCGCCCTCGGTCAGCGTATCGCCGATGCGCAACAGGCCGTGGTTCGGAATGCCCACCACGTCGCCGGCATAGGCCTCGTCGGCGATGGAACGGTCCTGGGCAAAGAAGAACTGCGGCGCGGTCAGTGCGATGGTCTTGCCGGTGCGCACCAGCTTGACCTTCATGCCGCGCGTCAGCTTGCCCGAGGCCAGTCGCATGAAGGCGATGCGGTCGCGGTGGTTCGGGTCCATGTTGGCCTGGATCTTGAACACGATGCCGGTCATTTTGGACTCGGTCGCATGCACCACGCGGGCCGAGGCCGACTGGTCGCGCGGCGGCGGCGCGTAAGCGATCAATGCCTCCAGCAGGTCGCGCACGCCGAAATTCTTGAGCGCCGAGCCGAAGTAGACGGGCGAAAGATGGCCTTCGAGGAAGGCCTGGCGATCGAAGCTGTGGCAAAGGTCGCGCACCAGCTCGATCTCGTCGCGCCATTTGGCCAGCGTGTCGCCCGTGATCAGCGTTGCGATCAGCGGATCGTCCGGTCCGGAGACCGCAACGCCTTCCGGCGCCTTCTCGAGCTGGCGCACGCGCGGGGTCTGGAGATCGAAGGTTCCGGCGAAGTCCTTGCCCTGGCCGATGGGCCAGACCATGGGCGCCACGGTCAGCGCCAGGCCCTTCTCGATCTCGTCCAGCAGGTCCAGCGGATCGCGGGCCTCGCGGTCCATCTTGTTGACGAAGGTGATGATCGGAATGTCGCGCAGCCGGCAGATCTCGAAGAGCTTGCGGGTGCGCGCCTCGATGCCCTTGGCGGCGTCGATGACCATGACGGCGGCGTCCACGGCGGTCAGCGTCCGGTAGGTATCCTCGGAGAAGTCCTCGTGGCCCGGCGTGTCGAGGAGGTTGAAGACGCAGCCGCCATATTCGAAGGTCATGACCGATGTCACGACCGAGATGCCGCGCGCCTTCTCGATCGACATCCAGTCCGAGCGGGTGCGGCGGCGGTCGCCCTTGGCGCGCACCTGGCCGGCAAGCTGGATGGCGCCGCCGAAGAGCAGCAGCTTCTCGGTCAGCGTCGTCTTGCCCGCGTCCGGGTGCGAGATGATGGCGAAGGTGCGCCGCCGCGCCACTTCCTGTTCGAGCGGGTTGGTCACGTCAAAACCGGGTTGGAATGGGTTGGCCCGGTTCCTAGACTGGTTTGGCGGGATGGTAAAGCTTTGGCTGTTGCCCAAACCCCCGTCTCGTGGCACTTGGGGGCCAGAGGCGGATCATGACAAAACAGGCACTTGTCGGGGACATCGGGGGCACGAACTCGCGCTTCGGGCTGGTAGAGCCGGGCTCCACCGCGGTCCGGGACATCGAAGCCCTGAAGAACAGGGATTTCGGTTCTCTCGAGCAGGCCATCGGCCACTACCTGAAGGTGCGGGGCGTGACGGATGTGGAAGCGGCCGCCATCGCCGTGGCCGGCCCGACCGAAGGCGAGGTGGTGGCGCTCACCAACCGGGACTGGCGCTTCACCCGCGAGACACTGCGCGAGGCCGCCCATGCCCGCCGCTTTCGCCTCCTCAACGACTTCGAGGCGCTCGCCCTGTCGCTGCCGCATCTCACGGGCAATGACGTGGTCCAGATCGGCGGCGAGACGCCCAGCAAGCCCGCCGTGAAGATCGTGCTCGGTCCGGGAACCGGGCTCGGCATGGCCACGCTTGCGCCGCTGCCGCAAGGCGGCTGGATGGCGCTCCCCGGCGAGGTCGGCCACATCACACTGCCGGTGGCGACGCAGGCCGAATTCGATTGGCGCGCGAAGATGTCGAAACCGGGCGTGCCCTTCGAATCCGAGGATGCCATCACCGGCGGCGGACTGCTGCTGATGTACCGGACCATCGCCGACACGCCCGCGCTGGCGACGCCGGAAGCCGTGCTCGAGGCAGCACTGGCCGGAAGCGATGCGGCGGCGGTGAAGACGCTGGATCAGTTCATCACCTGGCTGGCGCGCATTGCCGGCGATGCCGCCATGACCATGCAGGCGCGCGGCGGTGTCTATCTCGCCGGCGGCATTGCACCTTCCATCGTCGCCCGGCTGCAGTCCGGAAACTTCCGCGCGATCTTCCAGGAGAAGGGACGGCTGGCTCATGTCATGCGCCCCATCCCCGTCTATGTGATCGTCGACCGCTTCCCGGCCTTCAAGGGCTGTGCCGCGGCCATCGCAGAGGAGAATTGAGCCATGTGGAAAGACACCGACGTGCTCGTGGTCATCGATGTGCAGAACGACTTCTGCCCGGGCGGAAAGCTGGCCGTTCCGGGCGGCGACGAGGTTGTGCCGCTGATCAACCGCCTGGCCCGCGGCTTCAAGCACGTCGTCCTCACCCAGGATTGGCACCCGGCGCAGCACAAGTCCTTCGCCACCGCGCATCCGGCGAAGAACCCCTTCGAGATCGCCATGATGCATTACGGCCCGCAGACGCTGTGGCCAGATCACTGCATCCAGGACACGCCGGGTGCTGCCTTTCACAAGGACCTCCACATTCCCAACGCCGAACTCATCATCCGCAAGGGGTTCCGCGAGGAGATCGACAGCTATTCCGCCTTCTTCGAGAATGATCAGAAGACGCCCACGGGACTTGGCGGCTACCTGAAGGAGCGCGGCTTCACCAAGGTGGTCTGCGTCGGCCTTGCCTTCGACTTCTGCGTCCGCTTCTCCGCCGAGGACGCCCGCAAGCTCGGCTTCGACACCGAGGTCATCGAGGCCGCCTGCCGGTCGATCGATCTCGACGGGTCTGCCGCAGCGACGCGCAAGTCCTTCGCCGAGCGCGGCGTGGTGCTGGCGTGACACTGGCCTTTGCCGCCCCGCCCGCCGTCACGGTTCCGATTGCGAACAGCGACCGGCTGTTTCCGGTGCGCCGCATCTACTGCGTGGGCCGGAACTATGCGGAGCATGTGAAGGAGATGGGGAACGACCCGAAGGGCACGCCGATCTTCTTCCAGAAGCCGGCCGACGCCCTCGTGCTGGATGGCCGCTTTCCCTATCCGGCGGGCTCGAACGACGTGCATCACGAGATCGAACTCGTCGTTGCACTTGGCCCGGGCGGCAAGATCTTCGGCCATGCGGTGGGTCTCGACATGACGCGCCGCGACCTGCAGGCCGCGGCCAAGGCTGGCGGACGACCGTGGGAGGCGGCGAAATCCTTCGACTTCTCCGCGCCGATTGCGGCAATCACCCCGTCTGCCGCGGCGATGACGGGCGGTGCCATCACGCTCGACGTCAATGGCACGCGGCGGCAGTCGGCCGATCTCGCCGACATGATCTGGAACGTGGACGAGATTGTCGCGGAGCTTTCGAAGCTCTTCACGCTTGCCGCCGGCGATCTCATCTTCACCGGCACGCCCGCGGGCGTCGGCCCGGTGCAGCGCGGCGACCGGTTGCGCGGCGACATCGCCGGCCTTCCGCCGCTGGATGTCCGGATTGTCTGAACCGGCTGCCGTGGCAAAAGCGGAATGACACCGCGCGTTCAGGGCATTCTGCTGATGGCGGCCTCCATGGCCTTCTTTGCGCTGCTCGATGGCATGGCCAAGCATGTCATGCTGCATCTCCCGGCCTTCGTGGCCGTCTTCTTCCGCTACCTGCTGGCACTGGCCTTCACGCTCGTCATCGTGTGGAGGGCGGGCGGCCTATCGCTTCTTGCCACGGGCCATCCGCTGCTGCAGGCGCTGCGCGGCCTCATGCTGGTCTCCTCGACTTGGCTCAACTTCTTCGCCATCAGCTATCTGCAACTGGCGCAGACCGCGGCCATCTCCTTCACCATCCCGCTCTGGGTCTGCGCGCTGTCCGTGCCGCTGCTGGGCGAGGCCGTGGGCCTGCGCCGCTGGATGGCCGTGCTGGTCGGATTTCTTGGCGTTCTCGTCATCATGCGTCCGGGTACGGAGGATTTTCATCCCGCCATGCTGCTCTCGGTCATGGCGGCGATCTGCGGCGCACTCTACAACATCGCCACGCGCAAGGTGGGCGGCCGCGACCGGGCCGAGACCTCGCTCTTCTATGTGGGCTTCGTCGGCAGTCTTGGCGCAGCCCTGCCGCTGCCCTGGCACTGGCAGATGCCAGAAGGCACCCAGTGGTTGTTCCTCGTCGGCATGGGGCTCTGCGGTGGCATCGGCCATTTCATGCTGATCCAGCCGCATCGCCTGGCGCCCGCCGCGGCGCTCTCGCCCTTCGTCTATACCCAGATCGTCTGGATGATCGCACTGGGCTTCCTGATGTTCGGCGACGTGCCTGACCTCTGGACCCTGATCGGCGCGGCAGTGGTCATCGCCAGCGGCCTCTTCGTCTTCGCCCGCGAGCGCAGCCTCGGCCGCAGCGGCGAGGTTCCGGCACCCGTCGACTGATCAGGCCTTGAGTGACGCCGCCTGCCGCGCAAGCGCCTCGATCACCGCCCAGTCCTTGGCCGCAACGAGTGTCTTTGGCGCCATCCACGATCCGCCGATGGTGACCACATTGGAGAGCTTCAGATAGCGCGGCGCCGATTCCGGCGTGATGCCGCCCGTGGGGCAGAAGCGCACCTGGGGCAAGGGCGAGGCAAGCGACGACAGATAGGCCGTGCCGCCGGCCGGTTCGGCGGGGAAGAACTTCTGGATGGCATAGCCCCATTCGAGCAGGGCCATGCATTCCGACGCCGTCACGCCCCCCGGCAAGAGCGCGATGTCATGGTCTTCCGCGGCACCGAGGAGCCTGCCCGTCGAGCCCGGCGAGACCGCGAATTTGCAGCCCAGTCTTTCGCTGTCGCGCAACTGTTCGGGCGTCAGCACCGTGCCTGATCCGACGATGGCGTCCTCGACTTCGGCGACGATGGCGCGAATGCACTCCATGGCCTTGGGCGTGCGCAAGGTGATTTCGAGAACCGGCAGCCCGCCCTTGACCAGGGCGCGTGCCAGCGGCACCGCGTCGGCAACCTCC
>JAPLOT010000470.1 GCA_026400595.1 Alphaproteobacteria bacterium
AAAAGGGGTCGCTCTTACCAGTGACTGTCTGGCTGCCGATGCGATCGCATCCGGTTTACTTGTTCGCCCATTTGATGTTCGGCTTAGGATGTCGTGGGACTACTATGTCGTTTGCAGTGACTCCGTTGCGGATCTGAGTAAGGTAGCAGCATTTCGAGACTGGTTGTTTGCCGAGACAGAGCAGTTAAGGCCAGAGTGATATGAACACCCAGTCCCCACTCAAGCGACAGACGACGTCGGCTGCCGTAAAGGTCAGCATTTGTCACCGGAAGCGATTTATTAGGTCGGCTGAGAGTTTGCCAGCGCAGCCTCACGAGAGTCAGAAATGCCGGGCACTTGGCCGCGCGCTGCAGCTTCAGCGTCGCCGGTCACTCTGTGCACCCACACTGGATCGTCGCCGCGATAGTGACCAAGTTGATCTTGACAGGTTCCATGGGTGGTGTAGCCTAATAGTCGTCGTACTCTCTCGTCATACTTACGCGCAATGGCCGGGGGGACCTCGAGGGTGTTACTCACTTCGGGCCGAAGCCATCCTAGCGAATAGGTGTTGATCAATCCGGTTCGCGGCGTGCTGCTCCGATTTGCGCCTCCACCATGCCAAGTCGAACCCATATAGAAAAGAACAGAGCCCTTTGGCATCTCCGCTGGCACCCAGCTCGAGAGATCGGGCCTATGCCAAGCTCGGAGGAAACGATGGCTTCCTGGAACGACGCGCGTAGCTCCATTTTCTACCGTGAAGTCACACAACGCCCACATCACGCCGATCTGCAGCTCGAAGCCTGCTAACTGAAGCGGGTATGGAGAGTCGTCGCGATGAAGCTGCTGCTCGCTCTCACCGGGCAAGATCTCGATGCCGGTGGTGCTCCCGATCTGGTATTCGGCGCAATGCGGCAACAAGATGGCATCGGCGACATCCAAAACCAGACGATGGGCTATCAACTTGGCGCTGCTTGGGGAATACGCCAAAACACCGCCGCACCGCCGCGTCTTGCGACCGATAAAATCTGAGCTTTTATCGAAGCTATCAAGTTCCTTACGAAGTTCGGCCGCCACGGTGTCCACCAAGCTCACCTGAGCGACCTCTCGGACGATTACACCACCATCTCGCCGCAGAGCATCTATGATGTTTGCAGGGGACTCATTTGCTTTGAACGACTTCAGTGACATATTCATTTTCCTCGGTTCTCGGTCAGTAAGGAACGCTGCGTCTCCAATCCCATGAGGTATCATAAAGCTGGCGTCGTCTTGTAGAGTACCCGCATGCCAGGACTCTCTTCAAACCAATTGAATTCGTTCGCAACAGCAGAGGAATTCGCAGTGCCCGAGCTGGTCGGTAGTGACAACCTTGTCAGGAAGGGATTGTGTAGCGAAACTGTCCAATCAAGCGCATGAAACATTCTCGTTTGTACGGCAGAGTACCAGTCCGTATAATCACGACATCTGAGAAGAAATCAATGGCCAAGCCAGATGCACCATTAACAACACACGCGAAATCCCGCTAACACCAACTAGGGGAGCGCTTTCAAGAGGAATCGAGACTTCAGTTTTGCGGGGTGGATATCCATGAGTTTTACTAGTGGGTTCTGACTGAGACGAACGTAAGGCAGCCGCCACGCAATGTAGTCGCCTTTGAACGTACTGCCCACCAACAAGAAGCGTTTCCACAGGTAGGAGCCGACCAAAGTCGATTTCGTCACCGACAGGTGGCAGTTGTAAGCGGGAGATGGAAGATGGAGTTCAATGACATTGCAGCGATCATCGATCTTGATCGCTATCCGCTGCATCAGTCGGACAGCGTGGCTGCCAAGTCCCTGCTCAGCTTGGGCCGCAAGACACTTGCGAGCGATGCGTTGTTTTCGATGCCGGGCTTTGTGAGACTTGAAGCGACGGCATTCATGGCAGCCGAGCTTGAGGCGCGTTTGCCCTGGGCCTCCCGGTACGAGTCGATGAACGATGCCTATGGCTACGATGAAGACCAATGGCCTGAGGGCCATCCGCGCACGGCGAGGAGCCTATTCCGCTATCATCAAGTTCTGAACCACCAGATCTCGAACGACTCTCCGCTGCGGAAGATCTACTGTTGGGAGCCCCTGCGCGAGTTCCTGCGCCAGTTGATGGGTTACGAGACATTTCACCGCAGCGAATGCCCACACCTGGCGCTGACCGCCAAGATCGCCGGCGAAGGTGATACCGACGGTTGGCATTTCGACGGCAATGATGTTGTCTTCTCGGTGCTTCTGCGCGCGCCCGAACAGGGCGGCCAGTTCGAATACGTACCAAATATCCGGACCGATGCCGAGCAGAACTATGACGACGTTGCCGCCGTGCTCGCAGGCAGTCGTGACTTTGTGCGGGTCGCAAAGCTCGCCGTCGGTGATCTAAACGTCTTTCAAGGCGATCAGACCCTGCACCGCGTCAGCCCCGTCGTAGGTAACCGCAAGCGCATTGTTGGCCTTTTCAGCTACGACCGGCAATCCGGCACCAATTTCGGCGAGTCCTACATCTCGCAGCTGCGCCGGCGGACGCCTGCATATGTGCCACTCCATGTGGCAGCCGAAAAGTGATCAGCCCCCAGTAAGTGGGCCGAGTTGATTGTTAGTGCATGGGCGGCCTCGGAGTTGGCGGGCGCGGCGAAAGCATCACCTCTGATCTTCCCTTGGCGAGGTTCCCAAATGTCTGGTTGCCAAGAGTAGAATTGTGGACGCCGGGCCCGCAAAAGTCTGGCATTCTGAGTGCGATGAACCGGATGACCGCTGGCTGCTGCCAAAACCTGGTGACTTTGGTGCGCGCACTCCGTTTGCCCCCGGCGCGCGTGAGTTCCACGTCTTCACAACGCGGGGCACTTCGACGACCATTCGTTGTCCTAGGCCGGCGCTGGCGCAAGGCTCGCCTTGAAGCTCTCCGGCGGC
>JAPLOT010000245.1 GCA_026400595.1 Alphaproteobacteria bacterium
GCGGTTCAATGCCGCGTCCGGGCCCAGGACCGACAGCGCGGCGTTGCGCAGGAGCGATTTCAATCCGCGTGCGTGGTAGATTGCGCCCAGCTTTCGGGACTCCCGCTGAACACGGGCCGTGCGGGGCTTGCGGAGCTGGGCGAAGGCCGCGAAGGCCTCTGCCGGCCTGGACCGCATGGATGTCTCCCGACCGAGCACGACGGCGTCTTCCAGCGCCATCACGGCCCCCTGTGCGAGGTAGGGCAGGGTGGCATGTGCGGCGTCGCCAGTCAGCACGATGTTGTCCTTGCTCCAGCGCGGCAGTTCGGGGAGGTCGGCGCCCCGCCACCGCATCCACGTGGCGGGTCGGGTCAGAAGGTCCTGCAGCACGGCGTCTGCATCCAGGAAGGCTTGCCGTACCGTGCTTCCGTCTGCGGCATCGGACCACCCGGATGCGGCGATCCCATCGGACTCCAGCGCAACCACGATGTTGAGACTGCGCCAGCCGCTGACGGCGTAGTGAACCGCATGGCCGCCGGGATAGAGCCACAGGCTCACGCAGTCGGTCTCGATCGCCGATGGTACATCGGCCAGAGGGATGAGGCTGCGGAAGATGATATGTCCGCGGTCGACGGGAGCGACGTCGCCGCAGACCGCCTTGCGCAGCCCAGAGCGGATGCCGTCGGCACAGATGACCGCTACCCCGTCCACCGTCTCGCCATCGAGGCGTAGTGCTGCACCATCGCCATGCGATTCCGCCGATTGCGCCCTCCGCCCGGTTTCGAGGACGATCCCCGTTCCTCCCCTGGCGGTCTGTACCAGGCCCTCCAGCAGATCGGCACGATGGCAGACGCGGTAGGGCGCACCGAAGCTGGTCTCGAAACCCTTGCCCAGGCGGATGCGCTGGAGGAGCCGGCCGGACAGGCCGTCGCGCACGTGGATCTCGGTGGGAATGACGCAGGCGGCTTCCACCGCATCCCATGCCCCCAGTTCCTGGAGGGCCCGGACCCCATTGGGCGACATCTGCAGTCCCGCGCCGACTTCCTCGAAGGCGGCTGCCTGTTCGAAAAGCCGGATGTCGCGCCCGCCGCGGGCCAGGCCCAGTGCCGCCGCGAGTCCGGCAATGCCGCCGCCCGCAATCAGGAAAGGCTTGCTCATTGGCCCAGATTGCCACAGTCGGGCGGCTCAGGTCATGCGGCGGATTGAGGCTTGCCCGCCGCAGCCCCTGGGCCTAGACAGGCGCGGCTCTCGAAAGGTTTCCTGCCATGGGTTTCATCTCCGACGCGCTCAACCGCATCCAGCCCTCTGCCACCATCGCCATTTCAAACAAGGCCATGGCGCTCAAGGCCGAAGGCCGCGACGTCATCGGGCTCGCCGCCGGCGAGCCGGACTTCGATACGCCGGACAACATCAAGGACGCCGCCATCAAGGCGATCCGCGACGGCAAGACCAAGTACACGCCGGTCGACGGCATTCCGGAGCTCAAGAAGGCGATCTGCGCCAAGTTCAAGCGCGAGAACGGACTGGACTACACGCCCGCGCAGGTCACGGTCGGCACCGGCGGCAAGCAGGTCCTGTTCAATGCCCTGATGGCCACCGTCAATCCGGGCGACGAGGTGATCGTGCCGGCGCCCTACTGGGTGAGCTATCCCGACATCGTCATGCTGGCCGGCGGTACGCCGGTGTTTGTGGACTGCAAGCTGGAGCACGGCTTCAAGCTGCAGGCCGCCGATCTCGAGAAGGCGATCACGCCGAAAACCAAGTGGCTGATCCTCAACTCCCCGTCGAACCCCTCGGGGGCGGCCTATTCGCGCGCCGAGCTCAAGGCCGTCACCGACGTGCTGATGAAGCACAAGCATGTCTGGCTGCTGACTGACGACATGTACGAGCATCTCGTCTATGACGACTTTGAGTTCACAACGCCTGCCCAGGTGGAGCCGGACCTCTATGGCCGCACGCTCACGATGAACGGCGTGTCAAAGTCCTACTGCATGACCGGCTGGCGCATCGGCTATGGCGCCGGGCCGGAGGTGCTGATCAAGGCCATGTCCAAGCTGCAGTCGCAGTCGACATCGAACCCGTCCTCCATCGCGCAATGGGCGGCCGTCGAGGCGCTCAACGGACCGCAGGATTTCATCGCCGCCAACAACAAGGTCTTCAAGGAGCGCCGCGACCTCGTCGTGTCGATGCTGAACCAGGCCAAGGGCATTTCCTGCGCCACGCCGGAAGGCGCCTTCTATGTCTATCCCTCCTGCGCAGGTACCATCGGCAAGACCGCGCCTTCGGGCAACGTGATCAAGACGGATGAGGACTTCGTGACCGAGCTGCTCGCCGCCGAAGGTGTGGCGGCAGTCCATGGCGCGGCCTTCGGCATGTCGCCCTTCTTTCGCATCTCCTACGCTACCGGCACCGATGTGCTGGACGACGCATGCAGGCGCATCCAGCGCTTCTGCGGCAATCTCAGATAAGGAAAAATCTCAATGATTTACGAAGCTTCCGTTCCGGTTCTCACCCATTTCCTGAAGGGCCTCTCGGCCATCCTCAAGAAGGCCGAGGCGCATTGCGAAGCGCGCAAGATCGATCCCGACGCGATTCTCCTGGCGCGGCTGTTCCCCGACATGTTCGCCTTCACCCGCCAGGTGCAGCTGGTCACCGACTTCGCCAAGGGCGCCGGCGCCAGGCTGGCCGGTATCGCGGTGCCGAGTTTCGCCGATGAGGAAAAGACCTTCGCCGAACTGCAGGCCCGCATCGCCAGGACGATCGATTTTCTGGGGACCCTGCGCAAGGAGCAGTTCGCCGACGCCGCCACGCGCACCGTCACCATCAAGGTGGCCGGCAATGACATGAGCTTTCCGGGCGGCGAGTACTTCATGGGCTACGCCATACCCAATTTCTACTTCCACCTCGCGACCGCCTACAACATCCTGCGGCACAATGGCATCGAGCTGGGCAAGCGAGATTTCATGGGCCGCGCCTGATGCGCTGAGGTTTCCGAAGGGTAAGTCTGTCCTCCGGCTTGCCTTGCGACCCCGCGCCCGGGCAGTCCAATTGCCGACACATTCCGCGCCATAACGGGTCGCTGAAACCAACAAGGAACCAGTGATTATGAAGAAGTGTGTTGCCGCCTCGCTTGCCGTCCTCGGCCTTCTGGCCATTCCGGCCTCCGCGGCGGATTCCGATCAGCCGCGCAAGAACGGCATCAAGATCGGCATTCTCACCTGCCGGGTTGACGGCGGCGTGGGCTGGGTCATCGGTTCGTCCAAGGCTGTTGCCTGCGTGTTCAAGAACAACAATGGCCGCAAGGAACGCTATGCCGGACGCATCGGCAAGCTCGGCGTCGACATCGGTGTGACCAACCAGAGCTCGATCGCCTGGGCCGTCTTCGCGCCTGGCAAGCTCAAGGCGGGTTCCCTGAAGGGGTCCTATACCGGCGCATCGGCCGAAGCCACCATAGCGGTCGGACTCGGTGCCAATGTGCTGATCGGCGGTTTCCGCAAGTCGATCAACCTGCAGCCCATCAGCCTCCAGGCGCAGACCGGACTGAATGTCGCCGGCGGCGTGGCCAGCCTCTACCTCGAACGTGTGAAGTAACGCGCGCATCCGATTGCAAATTCGAAGGGGGCCGCGCGCGTCGCGGCCCTTTTTCTTTGTCTGCCAATCAGTTCCGGATTTCGCTTGCTGACCTTGGGAAACGGAGTCAAGCTTTCGTGTGTGGAACCGCCCCGGCGTGTTCACGCAAACAGAAAGAAGGGCGGTCCTTCGGCGCTTCGTCAGCAGTCAAAGGAGGATTGGCCATGGACTCGACAAACGGCAGAAGAACGCCGGGCTCCCGGTGCATTGCACTCGTGGGCCCCTATCTCAGCGGCAAGACCACGCTTCTCGAAGCCATTCTGTTTCGCACCGGCGCCATTGCGCGCCAGGGCCGCATCGCCGAGAAATCCACCGTCGGTGACGCCGCTCCGGAAGCCCGCGCCCACGGCATGAGCGTCGAGCTCAACGCCGCGACCACCACATTTCTCGGCGACAGCTACACCTTTGTCGACTGTCCAGGCTCCATCGAATTCGCGCAGGACTCCCGCGCCGCGCTGCTGGGCTGCGATGCCGCCATCGTCGTCTGCGAAGCCGATGACAAGAAGGCGCCCGCCCTCCAGCTCATTCTCAAGCAACTCGACGAGATCGGCCTCCCGCGCATCGTCTTCATCAACAAGGTCGACAAGTCCGAGTCGAGCCCCCGCGACGTTCTGTCGTGGCTGCAGCCGGCCAGCAGCACGCCGCTGGTCCTTCGCCAGCTGCCGATCATGAAAGGCACCATCGTGACCGGGTTCGTCGATCTCGCGCTGGAGCGGGCCTTCGTCTACCAGGAACATGCCGAGAGCAAGGTCATCGACATGCCTGCCGACATCGCCGACATCGAGAAGAGCGAGCGCTTCGCAATGCTCGAGAAGCTCGCGGACCACGACGACGCCTTGATGGAGCAGCTGCTGTCGGAAATGGAGCCGCCGCGCGATGTCGTGTTCAAGGACCTGTCGCACGAACTGGCGGAAGGCCTGATCACGCCCGTGCTCTTCGGCTCGGCCGAGCATGGCAACGGCGTCGGGCGGCTGCTGAAGGCGCTGCGCCATGAGGTTCCCGGCGTGGCCCAGACGGTCAGACGGCTCGGCCTCAAGACCGGGACTGGCGCGGTCGCGCAGGTGCTCAAGACCTTCCACACCGCCCATGGCGGAAAGCTGTCGCTGGTCCGGCTGCTGGCGGGCGAGGTCGCCGACGGCACGGTCTTCCATGGCGCGCAGGGGCAGGAATCCCGCACCGCCGGCATCTTCACCCTGCTGGGCTCGACGCCGAGCAAGATCGCCAAGGCCAGTGCCGGCGATACGGTGGCGCTCGGCCGTCTCGACGCCATTGCCACGGGTGAGACCATCTCTGCGGCCAAGGGCCACCCCCCGCAGCTTGCCGAGGTGCCCAAGGCTGCGGGCGTCTATGGCTTCGCCATCTCGGTGTCGGACCGCAAGGACGAGGTGAAGCTCACCAGCGCCATAGCCAAGCTGATCGAGGAAGATCCGTCGCTGTCGCTCGACCACAACCAGGACACCCACGAAATGGTCCTGTGGGGGCAGGGCGAGATGCATCTTCGGGTGGCGCTGGAGCGCCTGCAGGGCAAGTTCGGCGTTCATGCCCGATCAAAGCCCCGCCGCATTGCCTACAAGGAGTCGATCCGCAAGCCGGTGCAGATCCGGGGCCGCCACAAGAAGCAGTCCGGCGGGCATGGCCAGTTCGGCGATGTCGTGGTCGAGATCGCGCCGCAACCGCGCGGCAGCGGTTTCCAGTTCAGCGAGACCATCACCGGCGGCGTGGTGCCGAAGCAATACATTCCCGCCGTCGAGGCGGGCGTGCGCGAATGGATGGGCCACGGCCCGCTCGGCTTCCCGGTGGACGATTTCTCAGTCAATCTTTCGGATGGTTCCTACCATGACGTCGACTCGTCCGAGATGGCTTTCAAGACGGCGGCGCGCATCGCCATGAGCGAGGGCATGCCGCAATGCTCGCCGGTCCTGCTGGAACCCATCGTGGAAGTGGAAATCCACGTGCCGAGCGAGGCCACGTCACGGATCAACCAGATCGTCACCGGCCATCGCGGACAGCTTCTGGGTTTCGACGCCCGCGACGGCTGGCCGGGCTGGGACACTGTCAGGGCGCATATGCCTGAATCAGAAATGGGCTCGCTGATCATCGAGCTGCGTTCGGCCACCGCAGGTGTTGGCACCTTCACCTATCATTTCGACCACATGGCCGAACTGACGGGGCGAGCGGCGGATCAGGTGGTGAACTCGCGCAAGGCGGAGGCGGCCTGAGCGGACAGCGGGCCAATCATCGCATCGCCATCGCCTTGCCGGGATCGAGCCAGAAGGGCGGCAGCCAGGCCGGAATGCTGCTGAAAGGCAGCACCTCCGGCTTCAGCCTGATGCCGAGGACATCGGTCATGAAGGCGCGGCGCTTCACGATGCGCGACCATGTCTCGGGAAAGTCGCGCTGCAGGGCGGCACGGGTTTCCGCGTCTGCCAGTGCTACGCCGTCCTCGATGTTGCTGGTGAAGTAATCGGTGCCCGTCGCGGGAATGATGTCGCATTGCAGCGCCATCCCCGAGGCGAGCTTCATGCCGCTGCCCTTGCGGATCGGCGAGTGCAGCCATTCGTCGAGATGGATGAGGTGGCCGGGGTTGAGGCCGATGCCGAAGAAGGGATCGCCCACGTGGCGCATGGCGGCGTCATACATCTCGCCGCCCGTCACGCCGATGCCCAGCGTCTCATACCATGCGACAGCGGCAGAGAAGTATGGCGCGACCAGCTTGTCGATGTAGTCGCGGATCGCGGGTTGCAGTTCATCCGCCGATGCGACCATCCAGCCGGCCCGGCAGTTGAGCGCACCCATCAGGCCGTGACCCACCACGATCGGGTCGCCGCGTTCGATGATCCGAAGGCTTGGACTGGGCAGGCCATACCTGGCCCGCGGCCCTGAACACATGTTGATATGGATCGACTGCATGAAGCCGTCGAGTCCCATGGCGCGCACCGCGTCGCGTTCGCGCATGCCCGGCTTCACGTTCAGAATGAAGTCCCGGACCGCCGTCGACGTCTTGGTGGCGGCATATTCGAAGGCGGCAAGCTGCGCCACCTCGTTGTGGGCGCGCAGGCCGGTCACCGGATGCATGAAGAGCAGTGCCGCATTGGTCACCTCGCCGAAATGCTTCAGCGTCTCGACGAGATAGTGCGGCGTCTCGAACCAGTGCGGATCGAAGGCGCCGTCTTCCGTCTCGAAGCCCTTCCAGCCCGCAAGGCCGATCCGCAGGTCATGTCCGAGGCCTGCATCGCGCAGGACATTGCGCAGGGGCACATATCTGTCGCGCGGCTGGCCCATCAGGCTCAAGGGCTGCCACAGCACGCGGTCGAAATCGCCGGCGGCCGTCTCGGCGTAGGGATACCCCTCGTTGCCGGCCAGCAGACAGGGCCGGCGTCCAGGAACGACAATAAGCAGCGCCTCCTCGAAGCGCGGATCATAACCCGAAGCCCAGGAGATGTTGGCCAGATGCTCGCGGTCGCCGTAGATCACCATGGCATCCAGTCCGGCCTCCGCCATGCGGGATTCGAGACGGGCAATACGGGCACGGTAGATGTCTCGCGTAAGCTCTGGTTCCTCCGTGGGTGTTCCGAACTCGGGTAGCGTGACGGCAGTCAGTTGGGCGCGGGGCATGGGAAGCTCCTTTTGTCCGAGACTAGCCGATCACGCCGCCGGGTAAACCCCTCGCCAAGCCGTGATCGGCCTTGATTTGTGCTGCGTAGAGGAGGGGACTAGCCTACTGCCCAACAAGGAGCACGCCCATGCAGATTCTGCGCCGCAAAAGTTGGGAAATCCCGGAATCCCGGGTCACGCCGGAACATGTCTTTCTCAATCGCCGCAGCTTCATGGCGGCGGCAGCCGGAGCCGGTGTCATGGTCGCCGCCGGCCCGGCACATGCGCAGGCGGATCCATCGGCCTCGCTCTATCCGGCAAAAGTCAATCCCGCCTTTGCCGATGCCGGACGGCCGGTGACGGCGGAGGAGTACAACACCACCTTCAACAACTACTACGAGTTCGGCACCTCGAAGCGCATCGCTGCCGCGGCCGAGAAGCTGCCGATCCGGCCCTGGAGCATCGTGCTTGACGGCGAGGTGGAAAAGCCGATGACGCTCGGTATCGACGACCTCCTCAAACAGGTGACATTGGAAGATCGCGTCTACCGTCATCGTTGCGTCGAAGCCTGGTCCATGGTGGTGCCGTGGTCCGGTTTCCCCGTGTCGAAGCTGGTCGAGATCGCCAAGCCAACCTCGAATGCCAAGTATCTCCGCTTCGAAACCTTCAATCTGCCCGAGATTGCCGCTGGACAGCAGCCCGGTTTCTTCGGCGCCTATCCCTGGCCCTATGTCGAGGGCATGACCATGGCAGAGGCGATGAATGATCTCGCGCTGATGGTCACCGGCGCCTATGGCAAGCCGGTGCCGAAGAGCATGGGAGCGCCGCTTCGCCTCCACCTTCCTTGGAAGTACGGCTTCAAGTCGATCAAGGGCATCGTGCGCGTGTCCTTCACCGCGCAGCGCCCGGTCAGCTTCTGGGAACAGCTGCAGGCCAGCGAATACGGCTTCTGGGCCAATGTGAATCCCGATGTGCCGCATCCGCGCTGGAGCCAGGCGACCGAGCAGGTTCTCGGCACCGACGAACGCATTCCCACGCTGCTCTTCAACGGCTATGGCGAGCAGGTCGCAGCGCTCTATGCCGGACTCGAAGCCGAAAAGCTCTACATGTGAACAAAAAAAGAGGCCGGCACGAAGCCGGCCTGCTTGAAGTTGCCCGTGCCCTCTCCGAGGGCTAACCGCGCGCGCCACAGGGGTTCAGAGGGCGGGCACGGCCACTCGCGGCAGCGTTACAAGGGGAGAGTGTAACGGCCGCAAACCGCGTCAAGGAACGCGTGTGCGGACAATGCAATCCATGTCGAAATCTGGCTAGGGGCTGAGCTGTCATGGGAGCCATGTGGGGTCCACATGACGTCATCGCGACGTCATGTTTTGCATGTGCTAGGTTTAGGTCATGTCTATTGACCTTTTGGTCGCGCTGATCGGTTTTGCCTTCGTCACGTCCGTGACGCCGGGGCCGAACAATCTCATGCTGCTGGCATCCGGCGTGAACTTCGGCTTTCGCCGAACCCTGCCGCACATGCTGGGCGTGGGATTCGGATTCATGTTCATGATTCTCGTGCTCGGCCTCGGGCTCAGCGCCGTCTTCGTGGCCTATCCCGTGACGCATGACGTGCTGCGCGTTGTCGGTGGCGCATACATGCTGTGGCTTGCCTGGAAGATTGCCAACGCGGGCGCCGTCGGTGATGGCGCGTCGTCTGGCACGCCGCTGACGTTCCTTCAGGCCGCGCTGTTCCAGTGGGTCAATCCAAAGGCCTGGGTCATGGGCATTGCCGCGATCGCCAGCTATACGGTGACCTCCGACTACTTCCTGTCTTTGGTGACCGTCTGCGTGGTCTTCGGCCTGGTGAACATCCCGTCGATCGGCATCTGGGTGGGCTTCGGCTCGGCCATGCGCAACCTGCTCGCCAACCCGCGCTATCTGCGCGCCTTCAACATCACCATGGCGCTGTTGCTGGTCGCCTCGATGGCGCCGTTGCTGTGGAGGTAATCGGAGACGATCGCCAGCCTCAGAAGCTCCACTCCTTGGCCTTGGCCACGATGAAGTCGCGGAAGGCCGTCACGCGCTTGGTATCCTTCAGCTCCTCGGGATAGACGAAGTAGGTGTCGAACTCCGGCGTCTCGACCGGCAGGTCCACCACCACCAGGCTCGAATCGGCGGCCACGATGTAATCGGCCAGCGAGGCGATGCCCATGCCGGCCTGCACGGCGCGACGCATGCCATAGGCATTGTTGACCCGCAGCGATACGGGACGCGGGTCGCCCTCGGGGCGGCCTACCTGTTCCAGCCAGTTGACGGTCGTCAGGTATGTCGGTGCCTGGCCGAAGGTGAGGATCTTGTGCTTGTCGAGGTCCTCGACCGACTTCGGCATGCCATGGGCCTTCACATAGTCTGTCGAAGCATAGAGGTGGTGATGCACCGTGAAGAGCTTGCGCTGGATGAGATCCGGCTGCGTCGGCCGCCGAAGGCGGATCGCCACATCGGCTTCGCGCATGGAAAGATCGAGTTCGCGGTCGTCGAGCAGCAGGATCACCTGGATGTCGGGATAGAGTTCGGTGAATTCGCGCAGCCGCGGCGTGAGCCAGACGGAGCCGAGGCCGACCGTTGTGGTAATGCGCAGCTCGCCCGATGGCTTTTCCTTCGAGTCCATCAGGCGCGTCTGGGCCGCGGTCAGCTTGGTGAAGACCTCATGCGCGGTGCGATAGAGCATTTCGCCCTGTTCGGTGAGAATCAGGCCGCGCGCATGGCGATGGAAAAGCGGAACGTTTAGCCCATCCTCGAGCGCACTGATCTGCCGGCTCACGGCCGACTGGGACAGGCCCAGCTCGTGGCCCGCATGGGTGAAGCTGCCGGCATCCGCAACCGCATGGAAGATGCGCAGCTTGTCCCAATCCATGATGTTACTCAGCGGCATGCCGCACCTCGGCGCGCGTATGCAGCCAGCGCTCGGCTTCAAGGGCGGCCATGCAGCCCATGCCGGCCGCCGTCACGGCCTGGCGATAGACATCGTCGGTGACGTCGCCAGCGGCGAAGACTCCCTCGATGGCGGTTGCGGTTGAGCGTGGCTCGGTGATCAGGTAGCCGCCCTGCTTGAAGGGAAGCTGTCCGTCGAACAGTTCGGTTGCCGGCTTGTGGCCGATGGCGATGAAGATGCCGTCGACAGCCATGTCCTCGGTGGCGCCCGTCTTCACATTGCGCAGCCGCGCGTGAGTCACGCCCCTGGGATTGTCCGTACCCAGAACGTCATCCAGCGTGGTGTCCCACATGACCTTGATCTTTGGATGATTGAACAGGCGGTTCTGCAAGATGCGCTCGGCCTTGAACGCGTTGCGGCGATGAACCACGACAACTTCGCTGGCGAAATTCGTAAGGAACAGCGCCTCTTCAACTGCGGTGTTACCGCCGCCCACGACCAGCACCTTCTTGTTGCGATAGAAGAACCCATCGCAGGTGGCGCAGGCCGAAACGCCGAAGCCGCGGAAGGCCTGCTCGGAGGGCAAGTCCAGCCACTTGGCCTGGGCGCCCGTGCAGATGATCAGCGCGTCGCAGGTGTACTCCTGGCCGGAATCGCCCTTCAGCCAGATCGGCCGGGACTTGAGATTGACTTCGGTGATGGTGTCGGAGACGACTTCAGTGCCGACATGCTCGGCCTGGGCCTTCATCTGTTCCATGAGCCAGGGGCCCTGGATCACATCGGCAAAGCCCGGGTAGTTCTCGACGTCGGTGGTAATGGTCAGCTGGCCGCCCGGCTGGATGCCCTGGACGAGCAGGGGCTTCAGCATTGCGCGCGCGGCATAGATCGCAGCGGTATAACCCGCAGGCCCCGATCCGAGGATCAGGACACGGGCGTGACGGACGTTCATCGGACGGACTCCCGGGTCGCTATGAGAAAACAGCATAGCTCATATGGGGCTTGGGGCAAGCCCACTACAAGCCCTTGTGAACAGACCGCTTCCGGACGGGCACGATGCCGGGGTCGCGCCGGGCTGGCGGACTTGCTATGGCTCGCCCATGAGTCTCCCATTCCAGCTCGATGCCACCGACTGGCGGATCCTGCGCGAGCTGCAGCGCGACGGACGGATCACCAACGTGGAGCTGGCGCAGCGCGTCGGACTTTCGCCGCCGCCCTGCCTCCGGCGCCTCCAGGCATTGGAAAAGTCCGGTGCCATCGCCGGTTATCGCGCGGTGCTGAACGGCCCGCTGCTGGGTTACGGGGTGCAGCTCTTCGCCATGGTGGGGCTCAAGAGCCAGGCGGATGCCGAACTCAAGGCCTTCGAGGCGCGGATCGCCGGCTGGCCGCTGGTGCGCGAGGCCTATGCCATTTCGGGCGAGGCGGATTTCCTTCTGAAGCTTGTGGGGTCGGACCTTGCCGCCCTGCAGGACTTCATCATCCGCGACCTCACCGCCGCCGCCAATGTCGAGAACGTGCGGACGACCCTGATCATGCGCGTGTCCAAGTACCAGCCGGGGATACCCATTCCATGAGCACCGACGCCAGGGGCTGGTTCGGCCTCATCTCGGCGGCCACCACGGCGGTGGTCATCGGCTTTGCCTCCACCATCCTGGTCATCATGGAGGCAGCCCGTGCCGTGGGTGCCACGCCGGCGCAGCAGGCCTCGTGGGCCGCTGCCCTTTGTCTCGGCATGGCGGTCACGTCCTTCTATCTCTCCTGGCGCTACCGCATGCCCATCATCACGGCCTGGTCCACGCCGGGGGCCGCGGTCATCGCCACCAGCGCGGCGGGCGTTACCTATCAGAACGCGCTGGGCGCCTTCCTGGTTGCCGGGCTGCTGATGGTGGTGGCGGGCCTCATCAAGCCGCTGGAAAAGGCGATCGAGAAGATCCCTGCGCCGGTCGCCGCGGCGATGCTGGCCGGCGTGCTGCTGCGCTATACGCTGGGCGTTCCCGCGGCGGCGGTCTCGGCGCCCATGTTCGTTCTGCCGCTGGTCGCCGTATTCTTCAGCCTACGGATCATTGCGCCGCTCTATGCGGTGCCGGTGGTGGTGGCGCTGGGCGTCGCCATGGCTGCGCTCGGCGGCGGCTTTGCCGATGACTGCTGCCACTTCGGGCTCACGGCGCTGGTCTGGACCACGCCGGGATTCGACTGGCAGACGATCCTCTCCATCGGCGTGCCGCTCTTTCTCGTCACCATGGCCTCGCAGAATCTGCCGGGTTTTGCGGTGCTGCGGGCCAGCGGCTACCAGCCGCCGGTGCAGCAGGCGCTGGTGGTGACGGGTGCCGCCTCCGCGGCGCTAGCGCCCTTCGGCAGCCATGCCATCAACATGGCGGCAATCACGGCCTCCATCGTCACGGGCCCCGACTGTCACAAGGACCCTGACAAACGCTGGCTCATGGCCTGGCCCTATCTCGTCCTCTACGGCGCCATCGGCCTGATGGCGGCGAGCTTTGTCGAGGTTCTGGGCGCGCTGCCCAAGGATCTGATCACGGCGATCGCTGGCCTTGCGCTCTTTTCCCCTTTGATGGGCGGCCTCGCCACCATGCTGAAGGAGCCGCGCGACATCGAATCTGCACTGGTAACCTTCCTGGTCACCGCGTCCGGCATCAGCCTGCTCGGAGTCGGCTCCGCCTTCTGGGGGCTTGTGGCGGGCCTGGTCCTCTTCGCCGCGCGGCATTTGCGCGAGATGGGACGAGGGTAGGGGCCGCCAGCTTCGCCCGGGAGTTTCCGGCCGGACAAGCGGCAATCCGGAGGCTGCGTGGTTGCGTTTCATCTCCATGCGCCTCATTGTCTTCATCCTCTGCCTGATCCTCTTTGCGAGCAACCCCATGACCGCCTCGGCCAAGACCGCCTATGACTTCACCTTCACCGGCATCGACGGAAAGCCGCTGCCGCTGGCAAAGTTCAAGGGTAAGGTGCTGCTCGTCGTGAACACCGCCTCGGAATGCGGTTTCACGCCCCAGTATGAAGGGCTCGAAGAACTGTGGAAGGCTTATGGGGAAAAGGGTCTCATCATCGTCGGCGTGCCATCCAACGACTTCGGCGGGCAGGAGCCGGGCTCATCCGAGGAGATCGCGACCTTCTGCAAGATCAACTACGGTGTGACCTTCCCGCTGGCCGACAAGACGGTGGTCAAGGGCGATGCGGCCCATCCCTTCTACCAATGGGCGGGCGAGCAGGCAGGCCTGATGGGCCGCCCCAAGTGGAACTTCCACAAATACCTTATCGGTCGCGATGGCCGGTTCGTCGACTGGTTCTCGACCCAGACGAAGCCCACCGGACCGAAGATCAAGGCCGCGGTCGAAGCGGCCCTCAGTTCCACTTCACCTTGAGGATCTCGTAGGACTTGCCGCCACCGGGAGTGGCCACTTCAACCGAGTCTCCAACCGACTTGCCGATGATGGCGCGGGCGATCGGCGAGGTGACCGAGATCTTGCCCTTCTTCACGTCGGCTTCGAACTCGCCCACGATCTGATAGGTCGACTCCTCATCGGATTCCTCGTCGACCAGCGTCACCCTGGCGCCGAACATCACGGTCTTGCCCGAAAGCTTGGAGATGTCGATCACGTCGGCGCGGCTGATCTTGTCCTCGAGTTCCGCCACGCGGGCCTCGGTCCAGCCCTGCTGCTCCTTGGCGGCGTGATACTCGGCATTTTCCGAGAGATCGCCATGGGAGCGGGCCTCCTCGATTGCCTTGATGATGCGCGGGCGCTCCACCGACTTGAGGTGCTTGATCTCATCCATCATGGCGGCATGTCCTTCCGCCGTCATGGGTACTTTTTCCATGGTTCTCGTCCAGTCTTTGTCAGTTCGAGGCTTCCCGTCCGGAACTTCCCGCACGGTCCGCCGCCCAGTATCACGTGGAAAAACGACACCCGGCCTCACGGGTTAACGTGGAGGTCCGGGCGTCAGATAACATGACGCAGTTCGCCGCGAATTTCAAGGGCACGCTGAAAAATAACGCAACGGCAATTTCAGAAGTAGTCCTGCAGCGGCTTGACCTCGATCGTGCCAGCCTTCTGCGCCGCGATGGCCTTGGTCACTGCCAGGATGCCGGGCAGGGTGGTGTAATAGGGCACTTTCTGCAGCAGGGCGGTCTGGCGGATCGGCTTCGAATCCGACTGCGAGGAGCGAGTCTCCGTCGTATTCAGCACCAGTTGGATGTCTCCATTCTTGATGGCGTCCACCACGTGCGGGCGGCCTTCGAGCACCTTGTTGATCTTGGTCGAGGGAATGCCCTTCTCCTCGAAATAGCGCTGAGTGCCCCCGGTCGCGACAAGCTTGAAACCCAATTCCACGAGCCTGCGCATGGCGGGCAGGATGCGCGCCTTGTCGGCATCCTTGACAGAGATGAACACGGTTCCGACCAGCGGCATGCGCATCCCGGCGCCCAGCTGGCTCTTGGCGAAGGCCATGTCATAGCTCTTGTCGAGCCCCATCACCTCTCCCGTCGAGCGCATTTCGGGCCCCAGCAGCACGTCCACGCCGGGGAAGCGGTTGAAGGGGAAAACAGCTTCCTTTACAGCAACATGGCTGATCTTCTTCGGTTTCAGCTTGAAGCTGGCAAGCGACTCACCGGCCATGACGCGGGCAGCGATCTTGGCCACCGGCAGGCCGATCACCTTGGCCACGAAAGGCACGGTGCGCGAGGCCCGCGGATTGACCTCAAGGACATAGACATCGCCATCCTTGATGGCGAACTGGACATTCATCAGGCCGACCACATTGAGAGCGAGCGCCATGACCTTGGCCTGGCGCTCCAGCTCGGCCACCACCGCAGGCTTCAGCGAATAGGGCGGCAGCGAGCAGGCGGAGTCGCCGGAATGAATGCCGGCCTCCTCGATATGCTCCATGACGCCGGCGATGAAGACATCCTTGCCGTCGCAGATCGCGTCGACATCCACCTCGATGGCGTTGGAGAGATAGCTGTCGATCAGCACCGGGCTGTCGCCCGAGACCACCACCGCCTCGGTGATATAGCGCTCGAGTTGGGCGTCGTCCTTGACGATCTCCATGGCGCGCCCGCCCAGCACGTAGGAGGGCCGGATCACCACGGGAAAGCCGATGCGCTTGGCGATCTTCTTCGCCTCGGCGCCGGAATAGGCGATGCCGTTCTCGGGCTGGCGCAGTTTCAGCTTCCTGAGCAGCTTGGAGAAGCGGTCGCGGTCCTCGGCCAGGTCGATGGCATCGGGCGTCGTGCCGAGGATGGGCACGCCGGCCTTTTCCAGTGCGCCGGCCAGCTTCAGCTGCGTCTGGCCGCCGAACTGCACGATGACGCCCTTCAGCGTGCCGTTGGACTGTTCGGTGTGGATGATCTCCAGCACGTCCTCGGCGGTCAGCGGCTCGAAGTAGAGACGATCCGAGGTATCGTAATCGGTCGACACGGTCTCGGGATTGCAGTTGACCATGATCGACTCGTAGCCCGCGTCATGCAGCGCAAAGCAGGCATGGCAACAGCAGTAGTCAAACTCGATGCCCTGGCCGATGCGGTTGGGGCCGCCGCCCAGGATGATGACCTTCTGCCGGTCCGAGGGCCGCGCCTCGTTTTCCGCATCATAGGTCGAGTACATGTAGGCCGTGGGCGAGGCGAATTCGGCCGCGCAGGTATCGATTCTCTTGTAGACCGGCCGCACCGCGAGCTTGTGGCGGTGGCTGCGGACCTTGCCCTCGGACAGGCCGACGAGTTCGCCTAGCCGCTTGTCCGAGAAGCCCATGGCCTTGAGCCGCTTGAGATTGGCCGCATCCTTCGGCAGGCCGCGCGCGCGGATCTTCGCCTCGGTCTGCACGATCTCCTCGATCTGGCGCAGGAACCAGGGCTCGTATTTGCAGGACTCGAAAACCTGGGCCACGGTCGCGCCCATACGGAAGGCCTGGGCAATCTTGAGGATGCGGTCAGGGGTGGGCGTGCCGAGCGCGGCGCGGATGGCGTTCTTGTCGTCGCCTTCGCCGGCGCCGGGAATGGCGATCTCGTTGAAGCCGGTGAGCCCCGTCTCCAGGCCGCGCAGGGCCTTCTGCATGGACTCCTGGAAGGACCGTCCGATGGCCATGACCTCGCCCACCGACGTCATCGCGGTGGTGAGGTAAGGCTCTGCGCCCGGGAACTTCTCGAAGGCGAAGCGCGGGATCTTGGTGACGACATAGTCGATGGTCGGCTCGAAGGCCGCAGGCGTGGCGCCGCCGGTGATGTCGTTGGCCAGTTCGTCCAGCGTGTAGCCCACGGCCAGCTTGGCCGCGACCTTGGCGATGGGGAAGCCGGTCGCCTTGGAGGCCAGCGCGGAGGAGCGCGACACGCGCGGGTTCATTTCGATCACGACGAGGCGCCCGTCGGCGGGGTTGACGCCGAACTGCACGTTGGAGCCGCCCGTCTCGATCCCGATCTCGCGCAGCACCGCGATCGAGGCGTTGCGCATGATCTGGTATTCCTTGTCGGTCAGCGTCAGCGCCGGCGCCACGGTGATCGAGTCGCCGGTGTGCACGCCCATCGGGTCCACGTTCTCGATGGAGCAGACGATGATGCAGTTGTCCGCCTTGTCGCGGACAACCTCCATCTCATACTCTTTCCAGCCCAGCACCGATTCCTCGATCAGCACCTCGGCGGTGGGAGAGGCATCGAGGCCCTTCTCGACGATGTCGAAGAACTCCTCGCGGTTATAGGCAATGCCGCCGCCGGTGCCGCCCAGCGTGAAGGACGGGCGGATGATGCAGGGCAGGCCCACTTCCAGCATGGCCTCGAAGGCCTCGACCATGGCGCTGTTGCGGTACTTGCGCAGGCGTTCCGGCTCCAGGTCGGCCCATTGCTTCTCAAAGGCCGCGACATCGCCGCCCTCCGCCGTGAGTCGCGCCACTTCGGCGGCGTGGAACTCCTTGTCGGCATCCTTGGCGGCCGACGCATTGGCGAGCATGGACTTCGGCGTCTCGAGGCCGATGTGCTTCATGGCCTCGCGGAAGAGTTCGCGGTCCTCGGCCTTGTCGATGGCTTCCGCCTTGGCGCCGATCAGCTCGACGCCGAACTTCTCGAGAACACCCATCTTGTTGAGCGAGAGCGCCGTGTTGAGCGCTGTCTGCCCGCCCATGGTGGGGAGAATCACCAGCTTGTCGTCCGGGCGCTCGCTGCGCTCCTTCTCGATGATCTTGGCCACCACGTCGGGCGTTATGGGCTCGATGTAGGTGGCATCGGCCAGATCGGGATCCGTCATGATCGTGGCCGGATTGGAATTGACCAGGATGATGCGGTAGCCCTCGGCTTTCAGCGCCTTGCAGGCCTGGGTGCCGGAATAGTCGAATTCGCAGGCCTGGCCGATGATGATCGGTCCAGCCCCGATGATGAGGATGGATTTGATGTCAGTGCGCTTTGGCATGTGGGGAAACCCGTATTTCGGGTTCCCTACACAATGCAGCCCGGGATTCCAAGCCTAATCGGCCACCTGTTGAAGAGTGGCGAGGTCGTCCTTCACGCTCTGGCACTTGATCTGCCTGAAGGCTGTGCAGCTGGACCCTTCGCAGAGTTCGCCGCTGCCCATGGCCATGGCCATCGGGGTCTGCTCGCGCTGGAACAGCACGGCCTGATCATAGCCATGCGACTTGCAGAAGGCGTCTGCCGCCGGCTTGCCGCAGCCTTCGCTGGCGGAAAGGCAGGCGGCCAGCCGGTTGCCGTTCCAGGCGGGCGAAAAGAAGTTGCGCACCGAGGCCTCTGCAGCGGCGGTCGACAGGAGGATGATGACGGCAGATGCGGCGAACGTGCGGATCATGGCGGGCATCCTTGGGTTGGAGGGGACGGGCGGAGCGGTTCGAGAGGGGGCTGTTTGTGAACCGCTCCGCCGTTTCCCCAGACCCCTTGCGGGGCCGGAGGAATGAAACTCAGACGTCGATGCAGCGGTTGAGGCTGCAGGGATCGAGTTTTGCTGCAGCGGGCTTCGGCCACGCCGCATTCTTCTCGATCACCGTGATGTTGGTGTTCTGGGGCGCCACGATGGTGGCGGCCTTGTCGTTGCTGCCGGCAAAGGCGCCTGCCGACAGGAACATGATGGTCAGTCCGGCGGTTGCGATCAGGGTCTTCATGGCGGTCTCTTCTTCGGTCCTAGGCGGCGTTGTGCTGAACTTGGCAGATGGCGGTGGAACTCTTGCTGAATGACACGTTCATCTGGCGTTTATCTTCGGGTGGGGGAGGAAGGGTGGGCCCCGGAAAATCCGGGGCCCGAAGCTTGGGCGGCGTGTGGTTTGCAGGGGATGGGGGCCGCCCGGGAGATTGGTTAGCCCTGGAGGCCGGCCTGGGTCTTCGCGATTACGGTGACGTTGCGTCCCTGCGGGTCCAAGGGCCTGTGGTCCGGGGTGATGGCCGCGATGGCGGTGGCGGCGGTTCCGACAATGGCCAGAACGAAGATGCTGTAGCGGATCATGTTGTTTTCTCCTCCCGAGGTGCGCCGGTGTTCCGGCTGCCGATGAATGGAAACTAACCCGGACCGGTTTACAAAGATGTGCCGAACATCACACCGCGCCAAAATTCTGAAATAATCTTTTCAGCCGGTTTCGCGACTGCGGGACAAGCGCAGTCCGAACGAAAAGGGCCCCGGAAAATCCGGGGCCCGAAGTCAGGGCGGCGAGGGGTTTGCAGGGGAGGGGGGCCGCCCGGGAGATTGGTTCAGCCTTCGGCTTCCTCCGAGCAATCCTCGTGTTCGCAGTCCTCGACGTAGATGGGGCCGACCTGCGGAAAAGCCTGATTTTTCTCGATTACCGTGACGTTGGTCGACGGTGTCTCGAACGTGTCGTGGTTCGGGGTAATGGCCGCGATGGCGGTGGCGGCGGTGCCGATGATGGCCAGAACGATGATGCTGTAGCGGATCATGGCGTAACTCCCGTCTGTCGCCGGCTTCCCGGCTGCTGATGGGAGCAAACTAACCCGGTCCCACGCCTGAAGATGTGCCAAGCATCACACCTCGCAGGAATCCTGAAAGAATCTTTTCAGTCATTTCGGGATCCAAAGAAAAAGACCCCGGAACGGTGTCCGGGGTCTCAGGTGCAGGCAGCGTTTGCAGGGGATGGGGGGGAAGAACTGCCTGGGGAACCTGTTAGATCGGGATTAGCTGACTTAACTTCAAGTTCCCTTACCAAGGTCAACTTGATTTGAGTGATCGGCCCTAAGACTGAACATCCGAGCAGTCCTCGACGGCACATTCCTCGACCGTGATGGGGCCGATGATCGGGAACACATCGTTCTTCTCGATGACCGTCACGTTCTGGCCGGGCTCCGGCGCAGGCCTTTCCGGCGCCACCGCGGCGATGGCGGTGGCGGCCGTGCCGATGATGGCCAGCGCAAAGAGTGAGTAGCGGATCATGTCGGTCTTCCCTTCAAAACTCTCGAAGCGACCATCGCAGGGCACAGCGGAACCCTGGCTGAATGGGTCGTTCATCGCATGTTTATCTGGGCCGCGATTCGTCTCGCGATAGGGCAGGGCCGCAACGAACCTGTGGCAAGCTGGGGCATTTTCAAGGAAATGGCCCCGAAATCGGGCAGTTGGGCCTTATTCCGACCGTTTTGACACGGTGGGGCCACAATGCAAAAGGCCGCCCATGGGCGGCCTTGAAATCTCAGGTTGGGAGGTGTCCTTACTGCGGGCCGCTCGGACCGCGGGCTGGCAGCTCGGTCTTCTTCGGCATGGGCAGCAGGCCTTCGCGTTGCAGCTTCTTGCGCTGCAGCTTGCGGGCCCGGCGCACCGCCTCGGCCTTCTCGCGGGCCTTCTTCTCGGATGGCTTCTCGTAGTGGCCGCGGAGCTTCATCTCGCGGAAGATGCCCTCGCGCTGCATTTTCTTCTTCAGCGCCTTCAGGGCCTGGTCGACATTGTTTTCGCGGACAACGACTTGCAAGTGCTACCTCTGAGCTCAATAGGGTTGAAAGGCTGGCAAAAAGGACCCAAAAGGGTCCCCAGATTGGCGGCGGATTAGCACAGGATCTCAGGCCTGTCGAGGGGTCACACGGTTGAAATGGCCCATTTTCCGGCCCCGGCGGGCTTCCGCCTTGCCATAGAGATGAAGGGCCGTGCCGGGTTCGGCCGCCAGCTTCCGCCAGGCGTTCACCTCGTCCCCCAGCAGGTTGGTCATGACCACGTCGGAATGCCGTTCCGGGCTGCCCAGCGGCCAGCCGCAGATGGCCCGGATGTGTTGCTCGAACTGCGAAACCGAGCAGGCGTCCATGGTCCAGTGGCCGGAATTGTGTACCCGGGGCGCTATCTCGTTGACGATCACGTCGTCGCCCGCCACGAAGAGCTCGATCCCGATGACGCCAACGTAATCCAGGGCGGCGATGATCCTGCCGCCAATCTCGCGGGCACGCCTGGCTGTTGCTGCGGCAATTCCCGCCGGGACGGTCGACGTCCGCAGGATATGGTTCTCGTGATGATTTTCAGGGACGTCGTAGATGGCGATCTCGCCGTCCCAGCCACGCGCCGCGATGACCGAGATCTCCCTTTCGAACGTGACGAAGCCTTCGAGAACGGCAGGGGCCCGGCCGATCTCCGCCCAGGCGGTTGCCGCGTTCTTGCGCCCGTCGATGCGGGTCTGCCCCTTGCCATCATAGCCGAAGCGCCGGGTCTTCAGGATGGACGGCCTCCCGATCCGGCCGATGGCGTCTTCCAGTTCGCGTTCATCCGATACCGGGGCGAAGGGCGCGACGGGAAGGCCCAGACCTGAAATGAAGGTCTTTTCCGCCACCCTGTCCTGGGCCGTCTGCAGCGCCGCAACACCGGGGGCGAGGACGACCCGGCCGGCGAGAAAGGCCGCGGTTTCGGCAGGGACATTCTCGAACTCGTAGGTTACCACGTCCACCTTGCCCGCAAAGCCGCGCAGGGCGTCGTAGTCGGTGTAGCTCGCCACCGTTCGCTGCGTGGCAACCTGGAATGCGGGACTGTCGTTCTCGGGCGCGAAGATGTGGCAGCGGAAACCGAGCTGGGCCGCTGCCAGCGCCAGCATGCGTCCCAGCTGCCCGCCGCCGATGATGCCGATCACGGCGCCGGGTGGAAGAGGCGAGGAAGGCAGCATCAGGTCTCGTCCTTGGGCTGTTGTGCGACGGTGGCGGACTGGCGCGCGCGCCACGCGTCAAGCCGCTGGGCAAGTGCAGGATCCCCGAGGGCGAGCACGCTTGCCGCAAGCAATGCAGCGTTGATTGCGCCGGCCTTGCCGATCGCCAGCGTGCCGACCGGAATGCCCGCCGGCATCTGGACGATGGAGAGCAGGGAGTCCTGCCCCGAGAGGGCCTTTGACTCGATGGGCACGCCAAAGACCGGCAGCGGTGTCATTGCCGCCGTCATGCCCGGAAGATGAGCCGCACCACCGGCGCCGGCGATGATGACCTTGAATCCCTTGGACTTCGCGGATGTGGCAAAATCATAGAGGCGCTGCGGCGTGCGGTGTGCCGAGACGATGCGGCGGTCGTGGCCGATGCCGAGCGCCTCGAGCGTGTCGGCAGCATGCTTCATGGTTGTCCAGTCGGACTGGCTTCCCATGATGACGGCAACTTGGATGGGCTGGGTCGTCACAAGGGCGTTCCTCGTCGGAGTGTCAGGCGATGATGTCGGGGATCAAGAGGGTTTCGATGCGCAGCATCTTGTCCTTCAGGTCGAGCTTCATTTTCTTGAGGCGGCGCAACTGCAGCTGATCGCCGGTTCCGCTTTCTTCAAGGGACAGGATGGCCACGTCGAGATCGCGATGCTGCTGGATGAGTTCCTGCAGTTTCGACCGCAGGGCGATCTCCTGCAGCTTGTCCAGATTCGGCATTCCGCCCCCGCATGCGTACCATAAAGTTTGGTAATTCTTCACCTATGCCCTTGGCAAGGGTTCGACAAGCCCCCAAGTCTGTGTCATGATCTTGTTGCCATAACCTGAGTGGAGGAAGAGCATGAGTCTTCAAGCGCACCTCAGTGAGTTGCACGCCAAGCACAGGGCCCTGGAGGCCGAATTGGCAGATGCGATCGCCCATCCGGCGTCCACGGATGAAGAGATCGCCCAGCTGAAGCGCAAGAAACTCCGACTCAAGGACGAAATCGCCCGGCTTGAACATCAGGTCGCGGCCTAGAACCCAACTGGTCTCTGCTTGTGCCAGTTCGTCGCCCGCTCATAGGCGCGCGAGGCGACGAGTACCGTCGCATCGTCGAACATGCGGCCAATGATGTGGAGGCCTGCGGGCAGCCCTGATGCCGTGAAGCCGCAGGGTACGCTCGCTGCTGGTTGCTGAGTCAGATTGAAGGGGTAGCTGAACGGCGTCCAGTTCACCCATTTGCCGGTGTTGTCCGGCGCTTCAGGTGACAGCTTCCCCGCCGCGAAAGCGGGGATGGGCAAGGCCGGCGTGATCAGCAGATCGTGGTGTGACATGAACTGACGCATGTGTTGTCCAAGCGCGCCGCGCGCCCTGACGGCATCGAGGTAGTCGTCAAGCGTCAACGCCATCGCCTGCGTCACGACGTCGGCCAGGGCGGGATCCAGCAATGCCTTCTTGTCTGCCGGCAGCCGTCCCAGCAGCGCCCTTGCGCCTGACCACCAGAGTGTGCGGAAGCAGGCCGCCGGATCCTCGAAGCCGGGATCGACCTCTTCGATGGTGGCCCCCAGCTTCTCGAGCACGCCGGCCGCCTCTTTCACCAACTGCGCGATCTCGGGATCGACGTTGACATAACCGAGCCTCGGACTGAAGGCGATCTTCAGGCCCTTCACGCCCTGCTTCAGGCGGGCTGCATAATCGGTGCCGTCATAGGGGAGCGCATGCCAGTCCCGCGCATCGGGCTGGCTGATGACGTTCATCATGAGGGCGGCATCCTTGACCGAGCGCGTCATCGGTCCGACATGAGCAACGGTGCCGAAGGGCGACAGCGGCCAGGCCGGCACCCGTCCGAATGACGGCTTGTGTCCGAAGATGCCGGTAAAGCCCGCGGGGATGCGGATCGAG
>JAPLOT010000227.1 GCA_026400595.1 Alphaproteobacteria bacterium
CCTCAAGTCAGCCGGTCTGTCTCATGAGCGCTGATGCCGGACAATCGCTGTGCTGGCGGCAACGCTGTCGGCGTGAGGCAACTGGTTCGACCAGTTGGACGTATCCTTTGCGGCTGCCGCGCTCAGGTCATGACCTGCGGGTCTTGGCCAGCAAAGCACAAAGTCAACTTGTAAGCTGCGCGCCAAACAATAAAACGGAGTTGATCCGGCTGTCGAAGCCGGTCACGGATTGAAAGGCAGGTAATCATGAGCGAGAGGGACTTCGGGAGGAGCGTTGTCATTGCGGTGCTTGCGCTCATGCCGCTGCTGGCTGCCTGCGAGCAGGAGGCTGAGGCCCCCCCGCTGGCGGCGCGGCAGGTGCGCACCGTCGTCATCGAGGCGCGAGACGCCTCGACCAGCGTGAATCTGACGGGCCGGATCGAAGCGGAAGACGAAGCACCGCTCGCCTTCCGCATTTCCGGTCGGCTGCTTGAGAACAACGGCAAGCTGGGGGCCCGGCTGCAGAGCGGCGATCTCGTGGCACGGCTGGAATCGCAGAACGAGGAAAATCAGCTCCGGGCGGCTGCCGCGGCGTTGTCCGCGGCCGAGGCCCAGTACAACCAGGCGCGCGGTCACTATGAGCGTCAGCAGACGCTGTTCCGGCAGGGCTGGGCCACGCGCGCCAACTACGAACTGGCGGAAAAGGGCATGCGGACGGCGGCATCGCAGGTGGAGGCCGCCCAGGCGCAGATGGATGCCGCGGAGGACCTCGTCGGATTTACAGAACTGCGCGCGGATCAGGACGGCGTCTACACCGCAGTCGGTCCGGGAGCCGGCGAAGTGGTGCAGGCTGGCCAGATGATCGTGAGGATCGCGCGTCAGGATGGCCGTGACGCCGTCTTCGATGTTCCTGCCCAGATCATTCGGTCGGCATCCCCCGATCCTGACATCATGGTTTCGCTTGCCGATGATCCCTCGGTCAAGGTGCGCGGCCATGTTCGCGAAGTGGCGCCCCAGGCCGATCCCGTAACCCGCACATTCGAAGTGAAGGTCAGCCTGGAGAATCCGCCGGAATCCATGCGCCTCGGCGCGACGGTCAATGGCGTGATGCAGACCGCGGGTGCCCCGACGATCGATATCCCGGCCAGCGCGCTTACGCGCAGCAACCAGCTTCCGGCCGTCTGGGTCGTGGATCCCGCCGCGCTGACGGTCTCGCTTCGCACCATCGAGATCAAGCGGCATGGCGAGTATGTCGTATCGGTATCGGATGGATTGAATCCGGGTGACGTGGTTGTGACCGCCGGTGTGCAGGCGCTGCATCCCGGTCAGCAGGTCCGCTTGCTCGGGTCGCAGCAATGAGCGGCTTCAATCTCTCCGAGTGGGCCCTGAAGCACCGGTCGATCACGATCTACCTGATGATCGTCGCCGTGCTGGCGGGGCTTGCGTCCTACTACCGCCTGGGCCGCAGCGAGGATCCTTCCTTCATCATCAAGACCATGGTCGTCCAGGCAGCCTGGCCCGGCGCGACGATGGAAGAGACGATGAAGCAGGTGACCGAGCGGCTTGAGCGTACGCTGCAGGAAACGCCGCATCTCGATTTTCTTCGCAGCTTCACGCGTGCAGGCGTGTCCACGATCTTCGTCAATCTCGACGGCAAGACGAATGCGCAGCAGGTTGCGGATACCTGGTATCATGTGCGCAAGAGTGTGGGCGACATGCGGCATTCCCTGCCCGCAGGTGTCATCGGCCCCGGCTTCAACGACGAGTTCGGCGACACCTTTGGCATCATCTACGGCGTGACGGCCGACGGCTTCAGCCACCGCGAACTGCGCGATCACGTCGAAACGCTCCGGTCGAAGCTGCTGGGCGTCCAGGACGTCTCGAAGATCGAGCTGCTTGGCATTCAGGACGAACAGATCTTCATCGAGTTCTCGATGGCCGACTTGGCGAATCTGGGTGTGGACCGGTCCGCGCTTCTTGCGGCGCTCCAGGCGCAGAACGCGGTGCGCCCCGCGGGTCTCATCGAGACCGATGAGGAATCGATCTCGCTCAGGGTCTCGGGATCCTTCGAATCCGAACAGGATATCGCCAACGTGAACTTCGCCGTCGGCAATCGCATGCTTCGCCTTGCCGATATCGCGACGATCCGGAGAGGCTATGCCGATCCGCCGCAGCCCATGTTCCGGGTGAATGGGGTGCCGGCGATCGGGCTGGCTGTCGCCATGCGCGACGGCGTCGACATCCTGCAATTGGGCGAAAACATCAAGCAGGTGATGGCCGATGCGAAGGCCGAATTGCCGCTGGGCGTCGAGCCGATCCTGGTCGCGGACCAGGCGGTGACCGTCGAGGGGGCGATCTCGGAGTTCATGTCGTCCCTCTGGCAGGCGGTCGGCATCATCCTGGTCGTGAGCTTCATCAGCCTTGGCGTCAGGCCGGGGCTGGTCATCGCGCTCGCCATTCCGCTGACGCTTGCGATCGTCTTCGTCGTCATGGATCTGCTGGGCATCGACATGCAGCGCATTTCGCTTGGCGCGCTGATCATCGCGCTCGCGCTGCTGGTGGACGATGCCATGACCACCACCGACGCGATGCTGACCCGCCTGGGACAGGGTGACGACAAGGTGTCTGCGGCCACCTTCGCCTACCGCACCTATGCCTATGCCATGCTGGCCGGCACTTTCGTGACCATGGCCGGATTCGTGCCCGTGGGATTCGCTGCAAGCTCGGCGGGCGAATACACCTTCTCGCTGTTCCAGGTGGTCAGCATCGCGCTGGTCGTCTCATGGATCGTGGCGGTCATGTTCGCGCCCTTGCTGGGCATCGCCATTCTCAAGCCGCCCAAGGCGGGAAGCGGCGAGCCCGGCATCGTGTTCCGCACCTATCGCGGCTTTCTCTCGCTGGCGATGCGCCTTCGCTATCTCGTCATTGCCCTGACGATCGGCCTGTTCATTGCCGCGATCATGGCCTTGCCGCTGATCCCGCGACAGTTCTTCCCTTCGTCGGACCGCCCGGAACTGCTTGTCGACATCAGCCTGCCGCAGAACGCCTCGATCTACGCGAGCGAGGCGGCAGCCGAGCGCTTCGACGCTTTGCTGAAGGACGATCCGGATGTCGAACGTTGGAGCACCTATGTCGGGCGCGGCGCGATCCGCTTCTACCTGCCGCTCGATGTCCAGCTGCCCAACAGCTTCTTCAGCCAGGGCGTCATCGTCGCCAAGGATGTCGCTGCGCGCAACCGGCTGCAGGAGAAGCTTGAGGAGGCCTTGGCGCGCGACTTCCCCAATGCCGTTGCGCGGGTCGCGCCGCTCGAACTCGGCCCGCCGGTCGGATGGCCCATTCAGTATCGCGTGAGTGGGCCCGATATCTCCGAGGTGCGCGAGATCGCGCTGAAGCTGGCGGCCGTCATTTCCGCCAATCCGAACACGGAGAGTGTGAACTTCGACTGGCTCGAACCGGCGCGGCAGCTCCGCATCCGCGTCGACCAGGACGAGGCGCGCCTGCTTGGACTCAGTTCGCAGTCTGTGGCACGCATTCTCGATACTGTCGTGTCGGGCGTTCCGGTCACGCAGATTCGCGACGATATCTATCTGGTGAATGTCGTGGCCCGCGCCACGGACGAGCAGCGCGTCTCGATCGACAGTCTGCGGACGCTGCAGGTGCCGCTGCCAAACGGCCGAACGGTGCCCCTCGCGCAGTTCGCGAGCTTCGACTACGAACAGGAGTATCCGCTGATCTGGCGGCGCGACCGCATGCCGAACCTGACGGTCCAGTCCGATATCCGTCCGGGCATGCTGCCCGAGGAAGTGGTGAGCGCCCTGAAGGAACCGATCGCCGAACTCTCCAGGTCGCTTCCCGCCGGCTATGCCATCGCCGTCGGCGGCACGGTCGAGGAAAGCGCGAAGTCGCAGGCCTCGGTGCTGGCCGTCGTTCCGATCATGTTCCTCATCATGCTGACCGTGCTCATGTTCCAGCTGCAGGGATTCCAGCGCCTGCTGATCGTTCTGAGCGTGGGTCCGCTTGGATTGATCGGCGTGGTCGGGGCCCTGCTGGCGTCGGGCCGTCCGCTTGGCTTCGTCGCAATCCTGGGAATCCTGGCCCTGCTTGGGATGATCACCAAGAATGCCGTGATCCTGCTGGGCCAGATCGACGCCGAGCGCGCACAGGGCAAGGACGTGCGGACGGCCGCGCTGGACGCCTGTGCCGCCCGCTTCAGGCCCATCATGCTGACCGCGGTCTCGACCGTGCTGGGCATGATGCCGATTTCCTGGACGGTGTTCTGGGGTCCCATGGCCTTCGCCATCATGGGCGGACTCCTGGTGGCGACGATCCTGACGCTGGTCTTTCTTCCAGTTCTCTACGTGACCTGGTTCGGCTGGAAGGAGAAGAGGGCCGGAAACCAGCCCACGGGACCAGCCGAAGCGAAGGCACCCTGAGCGGCAGATTGACGAGGGGAGAATCCAGTCATGGCAGGAGCGCAGCCGCAGCAGCCCGGCAGGGCCTTGCCCTTCCTCATCCGGATGGCAGTCTATCTGCTGTTCTGGATCGTGCTTGCCGGAACGGACATGAAGGACATGGCGGCGGGCATCGTGACCGCCGCAGTCGCATCGTGGCTCAGTCTCTCGCTCCTGCCGCCGGGAGAACTCACCATCAGGCCGGGCAGGGCAGCAGGGACTTTCCTGAGGTTTCTCGGCCAGAGCCTGTCGGCCGGCGTGTCGGTCGCCCGGATCGCCCTCAGTCCCGCCATGCCCCTCAAGCCTGGCATCATGGTGTACCGCACCGGCCTTCCGCCCGGCCTTCGTCGCCAGGCCTTCATGACCTTTGCAAGCCTGCTGCCGGGTACGCTGCCGCTTGGCGCTGACGCGTCCGACGCGATACCGGTCCATTGCCTGAACGAGGACCACCCGGTCGCGGCCCAACTCGCGCAGGAAGAGGAGAGGCTTGCAGCCCTCTTCAAGGAGGGGCCATCGGCATGACCGCGTTCTTCCTCGCCGTGGCGTCCTTCATCCTGCTCATGGTGGCGCTTGGCCTTGTCCGAATCCTGCGCGGACCGGACACCTCCGACCGACTGATGGCGGCACAGCTGATTGGTTCCGGCGGCGTTGCCGTCCTGCTGCTGCTGTCGGCATCGATGCGCTTGCCGGCGATCGTCGACGTCGCGCTCATGCTGGCGATCCTTGCGGTCTTCGCATCCATAGGCTTCGTGAACTGGGGCGGGCATGGCGAGGAGCAGGATGGAGGCGAGCGCGATGCTTGATCTCTTCAGCGTTGCCTGCGTCCTCGGCGGGGCCATTCTCTTCATGGCGGGAACCATCGGCCTGCTGCGCTTCCCCGATCAGCTGACCCGGCTTCATGCCCTCACGAAGGTCGACAATCTCGGATTGGGCCTGATCGTGCTTGGCCTGCTTCCCCAATTCGGATGGCTGACCGGCGTGAAGCTGTTCTGCACCTGGCTCCTGGTGCAGCTCTCGGGTGCGATCGTGACGCAGCTCATCGGAGGCGCAATCCGGACGAGAGAGCCCCGGCGATGACGGAACAGGTCTTCGATGCGGCGCTGGCACTGCTTGTTATGGGCGTCGGTGCCTGGAGCATGATGGCCGGGCGGATCACCTCGGCCGTCATCATCTTCATTGTCTATGGGCTTCTCCTGTCCCTCGTCTGGGTGCGGATTGCGGCGATCGACGTGGCGCTGACGGAAGCCGCGATCGGAAGCGGTGCCACCGGCATGCTGCTGATCGCTGCGGCCTACAAAACCGGGCGCGAGTCCGGCGCGCGCGAGACCGTGTCCGGGTCCCTCCATGTCATTGCGGTGCTGCTGGCGTCGAGCGTCGCATTGGGCCTGGCGTCCCTGGCCTTCGTGCTGCCTGGCGAGCCCGTGTCTCTGGCCGGAGACGTGCTCAGGTCTTTGCCGGACAGCGGGCTTGGAAATCCTGTTGCCGGAGTCCTCTTCGTCTACCGGTCTTTCGATACGTTGCTCGAGAAAATCGTCCTGCTCGTTGCCCTGCTTGGCGTCTGGTCGCTGGGCAGCGACCGTGATTGGGGCGGTATCCCGGGCCTGAAGCCATTCGCGCAGAAACACAGCGTGCTTGTGCTGCTGGCACGGACATTGCCGCCGATCGGACTGACCTACGCGATCTACATGACATGGGTCGGAGCCGATGTGCCGGGCGGTGCCTTCCAGGGCGGTACCGTGCTGGCCGCCATGTGGGTGCTTGTGATGCTGGCAGGCGTGCGGCAGATCCCGCGACTGTCTTCGCCGGCCCTGCGCGCCGCGATCGTGGCCGGGCCTGTTGTCTTTCTGGCCATCGGCTTCTTGGGCTTCGTCTCGCCCGGGCAGTTCCTCGCCTATCCGCAAGGCTTCGCCAAGCCGCTCATCGTCGCGATGGAGATTGCCCTCACCCTGTCAATTGGCGTGATCCTTGGCCTGCTGAGTGCCGGGCCATCGAACGGCAAGGACGCGCGATGAGCGGGCCCTTGCTTTTCTGGCTGGCCGGATCCGCCCTAATCGGCCTTGGCGTCTACGGCATCACGGTCAATCGGCATCCGCTCCGCAAGCTGCTGGCCCTCAACCTGCTCGGGTCGGGCGTGTTCCTGCTCTTCGGCGTGATCGCGCGGCGCGGGGCTGCGGCCGGACTGGGCGGTGATCCCGTTCCGCAGGCGCTGGTCATCACGGGGATCGTCGTTGCCTTCTCCGCAACGGCCATCGCCATCGCATTGTTGTCGCAACTGCAGTCCAAGGCTGGCCGAACAAGCCTGGACGACGAGCCGCCTGACGAAGAGGACAGGTCATGATGCCGCTGCAGTCGCTTGCAGCCGCGGCACCGACGCCGGACGGCTATCTGCTGGTGCTTGCCATCATCCTGCCGGCCACCGCCATCGTTGCCCTGGTCGGGCTGGGCGGAAGAGGCGCTGCCGGCATCGTACTTGCCACGCTTGCCGCACAGCTGATCATCGCAATTCGGGTTCTTTCCCTTGTGTGGCAGAGCGGCGCTCCGGTCGTCTACGTGATTGGCGGCTGGGACCCGCCGCTCGGCATCGCGCTGCGGGCGGACGGGATCTCGGCCGTCATGATGCTGACCAGCGCGGTCATCTTCTCAGCAGCAGCAGCCTTTGCCTGGAAGGATTATCGTCCGCCACGCTGGTCGCCGGAGACTAGGGGATCGCTGGTTTTCTGGTCGGCGCTTCTCGCCATGGCAAGTGCGCTCAACACGCTCTTCACCAGCGCCGATCTCTTCAATCTCTATGTCGCCCTCGAACTCCTCACCTTCGCGGCCATTCCCGTGGTGAGCTTGAAGGGCAGCGCCGAAACCCTGCGGGCGGCCTTGCGGTACCTGATCTTCGCCGTGTTTGGGTCGATGCTCTATCTTCTCGGCATCGTCCTACTCTATGGCGCTTACGGAACTCTCGACGTCTCGTCCCTCGCGGAGCTGATCCGGCCGAACGCCGCGACACTGGTCGCGGCCGCACTGGTCACCGTGGGCTTGCTGGCGAAGACCGCGCTGTTTCCCTTCCATCTCTGGCTGCCGCCCGCGCATGCCGGCGCGCCTGCGGCCGGAAGCGCGGTCCTCTCGGCCCTCGTGGTCAAGGGAAGCCTCTTCCTGCTCATGCGCCTGTGGTTCGACACGTTTCCGTCCCTGCGCGATCCGGCGGCCATGCAGATCCTTGCCGCACTCGGAGCGGCGGCGGTGATCGTTGGCAGCGTGATGGCCATACGTCAGGCACGCCTCAAGCTCCTTGTCGCCTATTCCACGGTGGCGCAGATCGGCTACATGTTCTTCGTCTTCACACTCGTCCCGGTGCTGCCTGGCGAGAGCTGGATCGCCGCGTCGGCCTGGACCGGCGGCTGGCTTCAGATCGTGTCGCACGCCTTCGCAAAGGCGGCCATGTTCCTTGCGGCTGGACTTGTGGCCGAGGCCCTCGGGCATGACCGGATCCGCGATCTGGCCGGTCTGGGCAAACAACTTCCGCTCATCGTTCTGACCTTTGCAATGAGCGGCATATCGCTGATGGGGCTGCCGCCCAGCGGCGGATTCAGCGCAAAGTTCATGCTGCTTGTCGCGGCCACGGCAGAAGGGCACTGGCTGTGGGCGACCGTGATCATCGGGGGCGGGCTGCTCGCCGGCATTTACATCTTTGGCGTCCTCGCACGCATGCTTGCTGCCATGCCGGACGGCACCGCGGTTGCGGAGATCGGCCGTGGCCGGCAGTTGATCACCTTCGCGCTCGCCGGCGTGGCGCTTCTGCTGGGGTTCCTGCCTCTTGAGCCCATGGCATTGCTGCAGATCGGGCGGATGCCATGAGTGCGATCCTCGTGACGATGGTCGCCCTGCCACTGGTCATGCTGCTGTTGCTGGCGCATCGCCCGCTCCGGCCGCTGATCGTGAAAGCACTTGCGATCGCACCCATGCCCGGGCTTCTGGTGCTGCCGGCGGCTTGGCAGAGTGGGCAATGGTCGACCGAGTTTTTCGGAACCTGGAGCCTCGTCCTCGATCAGCCTGCCGCCCTGATGCTCGTTGCC
>JAPLOT010000187.1 GCA_026400595.1 Alphaproteobacteria bacterium
CGCCTTGCCGGACCACATGCCGCCGGGAAGGATCTTGCGCACCACGGTGTGATACTCGATCTCGTGGCCGGCGATTTCGCCCTTCAGGATCTTGACCTTGATCACCGGCATGATCGGCATCAGCCACAGCGTCGCGTCGCCGTGGCCCTCGCCGGCACCCACCTCGACGACAATCTCCTTGTCGTTGCGGTCCAGGGACACGGCAATCGGCATCGGAGTCTTCCGTGCAGCCTCGACGGCGGCCAGCACCTTGTCGCGCGCACTGCCCACGAAATGCTTCTCGCCGTTCACGATGAGCTGTGGCGTGTAGACATCCATGTCGCCCCGCGCCTTGGCGTAGTCATACTGGCGCTGCGAGAATTCCGGTGTGGCCAGCGTATCCTTCCAGCCGAGATAGTCCCAGTAATCCACGTGCAGCGTCAATGCCAGCACATGCGGAAGCCGGCGCAATTCGGCGAGAAAGGCATCGGCCGGCGGGCAGGACGAACAGCCCTGACTGCTGAACAGCTCGACCACGACCAGCGCATCCGCCGCCGCCGCTGGCCGGGACAGGAGGCTAAAGCCAAGCCCCGCGCCGGCGACCAGGAGGCCACGGCGGGATATGGTTCGGGCGGAAGACATGCTGCCTATATGGCGCAAACGGCCCGCGAGCGCCACTCACGAGCCGTTGAGCCGGTATCACGAACACGTATTGGCGGGATCAGGCCGCCTTGGCGAGGTTGCGCAGCACATAGGGCATGATGCCGCCGTTCCTGTAGTAGTCGAGCTCGTCCAGCGTATCGATCCGGCACATGACATCGGCCGAAGCCGTGCTGCCGTCGGCGCGGGCAATCTCGACGGTGAGCGTGGCGCGGGGCTTCAGACCCTCGGCCAGACCCTTGATCGTGACGGTCTCGTCGCCCTTCAGGCCCAGCGTCTGCCAGCTCTCGCCCTCGCGGAACTGCAGCGGAACCACGCCCATGCCGATGAGGTTGGAGCGGTGGATGCGCTCGAAGCTCTGGGCGATGACGGCGCGCACGCCAAGCAGGCGCGTGCCCTTGGCCGCCCAATCGCGCGAGGAGCCGGTGCCGTATTCCCTGCCGGCGAAGATCACCAGCGGCACGCCTTCGGCCTCGTACTTCATGGCCGCATCGTAGATCGGCATCTGCGTGCCATCGGGATAATGACGGGTCACGCCGCCTTCCACGCCGGGCACCATCTGGTTCTTGATGCGGATGTTGGCGAAGGTGCCGCGCATCATCACCTCGTGATGGCCGCGCCGCGCGCCGTAGGAATTGAAGTCGAGCTTCTCGACGCCGCGCGACTGCAGATAGGCGCCGGCCGGCGACGAGGCCTTGATGTCACCGGCGGGCGAGATGTGGTCGGTGGTGATCGAGTCGAGGAAGAGTCCGAGGATGCGCGCGCCCACCACGTCCTTCACCGGCGCCGGCGTCATGGTGAGGCCGTCGAAGTAGGGCGGGTTCGCCACATAGGTGGAGGTCGCATCCCAGGCATAGTTCATGCCCTTCGTCACCTTGATCTTGCGCCACTGCGCATCGCCCTTGAAGACGTCCTTGTAGCGCTTGGCGAAGGCCTTGCGGGTCACGTTCTTGCGCACGAAGTCGCCGATCTCCTTGGCCGAGGGCCAGATGTCCCTCAGATAGACCGGCTTGCCCGTCTTGTCGTGGCCCAGTGGATCGGTGGCGAGATTGACGTTCAGCGAACCGGCCAGCGCATAGGCGACGACCAGCGGCGGCGACGCCAGATAGTTGGCGCGCACATCGGGGTTCACGCGGCCTTCGAAGTTGCGGTTGCCCGACAGCACGGCCGCGGCCACCAGATCGTTCTTGCGGATCGCCTCCGAGATGTTCTCGGGCAGCGGGCCGGAGTTGCCAATGCAGGTAGTGCAGCCATAGCCCACGAGATTGAAGCCGATCTTGTCGAGATCCTTCTGCAGGCCGGACGAGGACAGATACTCGGTCACCACCTGCGAGCCGGGCGCCAAAGAGGTCTTGACCCAGGGCTTCGAGGCAAGCCCCTTCTTCACCGCATTGCGCGCCAGCAAGCCGGCGCCAATCATCACGCTTGGATTGGAGGTGTTGGTGCAGGAGGTGATGGCGGCGATCACCACGTCGCCATGGCCCAGATCGAAATTGGCACTTTCCACCTTCACCCGGCGGCCCAGCTCCTCGGCCTTCTTGAACTCGTCGGCCATCACCTTGGCGAAACCGGTAGCGGCGTCGGCGAGCACGACGCGGTCCTGCGGCCGCTTCGGCCCGGCGATGGAGGGAACGACACTGCCGAGATCGAGCGTCAGCGTATCGGTGAACTCCGGATCCGCCGCCTTGGGCGTCCAGTACATGTCCTGGGCCTTGGCATATTTTTCGACCAGCGCCACCTGCTGCGAGGCGCGCGCCGTGCCCTTGAGATAGGCGATGGTCTCGGCATTGATCGGGAAGAAACCGCAGGTGGCGCCATATTCCGGCGCCATGTTGGCGATGGTGGCCATGTCCTCGAGCGAGAGATGCGCAAGGCCCGGCCCGAAGAACTCCACGAACTTGCCGACCACGCCCTTCTTGCGCAGCATCTGGGTGACGGTGAGCACGAGATCGGTGGCCGTGGTGCCCTCGGGCAGCGCGCCCGTCAGCTTGAAGCCGATGACTTCGGGAATCAGCATGGAGATGGGCTGGCCCAGCATGGCGGCTTCCGCCTCGATGCCGCCGACGCCCCAGCCCAGCACGGCGAGGCCGTTGACCATGGTGGTGTGCGAGTCGGTGCCGACCAGCGTGTCGGGATAGGCATAGGTGACCTTCTTGCCCTTCACCTTCTCCTCGCGCGTCCACACGGTGCGGGCGAGATACTCGAGATTCACCTGATGGCAGATGCCGGTGCCCGGCGGCACGACGCGGAAATTGTCGAAGGCGCCCTGGCCCCACTTGAGAAAGGTGTAGCGTTCGCCATTGCGGTCGTACTCGAGATTGACATTGGCCTTGAAGGCCTTCGAATTGGCGAAGAAGTCCACCATCACAGAATGGTCGATGACGAGGTCGACGGGCGCCAGCGGGTTGATCTTCTTTGGATCCTTGCCGAGGCCCTTCATCGCGTCGCGCATCGCCGCGAGATCGACCACGGCGGGCACGCCGGTGAAGTCCTGCATCAGCACGCGGGCCGGACGGAAGGCGATCTCCTTCTCGTCCCTGCCGCGGTTCTTGAGCCAGCGGGCGATGCCGGCGATATCGTCCTTGGTGACCGA
>JAPLOT010000360.1 GCA_026400595.1 Alphaproteobacteria bacterium
GGTCGATGCGGCGCTGGCCATGGTGCGCCTTGCCGGCTACGGCACGCGACGCACCTATGAACTCTCCGGCGGCCAGCAGCAACGCGTGGCGCTGGCCCGCGCGCTCATCAACCGGCCGGCCGTTCTGCTGCTCGACGAACCGCTGGCCGCGCTCGACCGCAAGCTGCGCAGCGACATGCAGATCGAGCTGCAGACCCTGCAGCGCGACGTCGGCATCACCTTTCTCCTCGTCACGCATGACGAGGAAGAGGCGCTGTCCATGTCCGACCGGGTCTGTGTCATGCGCGAGGGCCGCATCGTGCAGAGCGGCAGCCCGCGCGACCTCTATGACCGCCCGGTCAACCGCTATGTCGCCGACTTCGTCGGCAAGTCCAATTTCTTCGCTGGCCCCACGAGCGCCGAAATCCTGAGCGTGCGGCCCGAGATGATCGAGATCGCGGCCACCTCCGCGAAACTGCCGAAGGGCCTTTCGGAAAGGCTGGAAGTGAGAGTGCTGAACCGCATCTTCCTTGGCGAGCATACGGAGTACCGCGTTGCCAATGACCGGCTTGGCGAGTTCATGGTCATGGCCCCGCGCATGTCCGAACGCGATGCCGGGGCCTTCGAAATCGGCGACGTGCTTGCGGCGGGCTGGCGCAAGGATGCCGAGCGCCTGCTGCCGAATGAGTAACCAAGAACAACAGGGAGAAAACAGATGACCAAGGATCATATCTCGACGCAGAAGTTCCTCGAGGAACTGCGGCGCTATCAGAAGGGCAGTGTCAGCCGCCGCCACTTCCTCGGCGTCACGGGTCTGGGCCTCGCCACCGCGGTGATGAGCAGCGCGGTGCCGGGCCTGAGGCCGCGCAAGGCCTATGCCGAACTCTCGGGCACGGTGAACTTCACCACCTGGCCCAGCTACTTCGCGCAGGAAAACCTCGACAACTTCACCAAGAACACCGGGGTCAAGATCAACGTCGCGGTCTTCGGCTCGAACGAGGAGATGCTGGCAAAGCTGCAGGCAGGCTCCACCGGCTGGGATGTCTTCGTGCCCACCAACTACGCAATCTCGACCTACAAGGACCTGGGCCTCATCGAGCCGCTCGACCTCAAGCGCCTGCCCAACTACGACCCGTCCACGCAGGAGCAGCGCTTCACTGCCGAGGGCTCCATCGACGGCGTGGTCTATGCCGTGCCGAAGGACTGGGGCACCACCGGCTTCGTCTACAATTCCAAGGCCATGCCGCAGAAGCCCACGAGCTGGAAGGAGTTCTGGGATCTGGTGCAGAACGAGGCGACGGGCCGCGCCATGGTGCATGACTACCAGCTCACCACCATCGGCAATGCGCTGAAATATTACGGCTACTCCTTCAACTCCAATGACGAGAAGGAACTCGCCGACGCCGAGAAGCTGCTGATTGCCAGCAAGCCGCATCTCTTCGGCATCAACTCCGACTACAAGCCCTCGCTGATCTCGGGCGATGCCTGGATGAGCGTGTGCTGGACGGGCGATGCGGTGCAGCTGCAGCGCGACATGCCGGAGATGGTCTATGTGCTGGCCAAGGAGGGCGGCGAGATCTGGAGCGACTTCTACGCCATCCCCAAGGGCGCGCCCAATCCGGATGCCGCCTATGCGCTGATCGACTACCTGCTGACGCCGGCGATCAACGCCAAGGAGGTGGAAGCCCACGGCTATCCGTCGACCGACTCGCGCACCAACGCGCTGGTCCCCAAGGCCATGCTGGAGAATCCGGTGCTCTATCCGGCGGCCGAACTTCTGGCGCCGCTCGAGTTCGGCGCAGCTTCCACGCTCACCAACCCGCTGCGTGCCGAGATCATGGCCCGCTTCAAATCGGCCTGAGTGCAAACTGCTGCCGGCCCCTCCCTCCGCCTTGCGGGGAGGGCAGGGGCCGGCGCTTCTCCAGAAGAACAGTCATGCGGCATCTGCCTGCACTGCGACCTTCCTCCATATGCGTTTTCCATAAGCGCGAGGAGCACTGCTGCCGCGGCACCGCGCCGAGGACCGCGTGAGCGCCGCGCCCGCCCGCTCGCGCGCCGTGACCGCGCTGCTCGTCGCGCCGGCGGCCGTGTTCTTCGTCTTTCTGCTGATCGTGCCGCTGATGGTGGTGCTGGTCTTCTCCTTCGGCGAACGCGCTCCGGCGGGCGGCTACCAGCCCGCCTTCACCTTCGACAACTACCTGAACCTCGCCGCGCGCGGCAAAGCCTTCCTCAACACGCTGACGCTGGCGCCGCTCGGCACCTTGCTCACCGCCATCATCGCCTTCCCCATGGCCTATTTCCTGGCGGTGAAGGTCGATCCGAAATGGCGCGTGACGCTGCTGGTGCTGGTCATGGCGCCGTTCTGGACCAGCCAGCTCCTGCGCTACTATGCCTGGATCATGCTGCTCGGCGCCAAGGGCATTCCCTCCTGGTTCGCCTATATCGGCATCACGGACCTGCGGCTCATCAACACGCCCACGGCGGTGCTGATCGGCGCGGTCTACGGCTTCCTGCCGCTCATGGTGCCGCCCATCTATGTCTCGCTGGAAAAGCTCGACAAGCGGCTTCTCGAAGCCTCCGCCGATCTCGGCGCCACGCCGGTCCGCACCTTCTTCCAGGTGACGCTGCCGCTGGCCCTGCCGGGCGTGGCCACCGGCTCGATGCTGGTCTTCATCCTGCTGATGGGCGACTACATCCTGCCGCAGTATCTCGGCGGCGGAAAGGTCTTCTTCATCGGCAATGCGCTGGTCGACCTCTTCCTGCAGTCGCGCAACTGGCCCTTCGGGGCGGCCGTCTCGGTGGCGCTGGTCGCCATCATGTTCGTCACCATCTACATCTACATGCGCTTCGTCCTGGGCAAGACCGACAGGCGGCGGGCGGCACTGGTATGAGCATGCGCCTCTATGCCGTCCTCATCTATGTCTTCCTCTATGCGCCCATCGCGCTGATCGTCGCCGGGTCCTTCAATGCCGGCAAGCAGGCGATGATCTGGCAGGGCTTCTCGCTGGAGTGGTACGGCAAGGCCTTTTCCAATCCGCTGATCACCGAGGCGCTGACCACCAGCCTGTTCATCGCGCTGGTCACGGCGGCGCTGTCCTCGGTCTTCGGCACACTGGCCGCCCTCGGCCTCGAGCGAATGAGCGGCTGGCTGCGCAACGCCTTCGACGCGCTGATCTACATCGCCATCATGGTGCCCGGCATCGTGATCGGCATTTCCACGCTGATTGCCTTCGTCAGCGTCTTCGACATGGTCAATCCCTGGCTCACCGCCACCTGGAACTGGCGGCTCGAGATGGGCACCTGGTCGGTGATCGCCGCGCATGTGCTGTTCAACATCGCGGTGGTGGCGCTGCTGGTGCGGGCGCGCCTGCAGGGCATGGACCGCAGCCTCGTCGAAGACTCGGAGGATCTCTTCGCCACGGCGCTCGGCACATTCCGCGAGGTGTTGCTGCCGCTGCTGGAGACCTCGATCCTCGCTGGCTTCCTGCGGGCCTTCACCT
>JAPLOT010000042.1 GCA_026400595.1 Alphaproteobacteria bacterium
GCCGTGCTGAAGGATGCCAAGAACGTCGAGAACGCCAAACTGTTCCAGAACTTCATCATGGAGCCCGAGAATGCGGCCCTGATCTCGTCCTTCGCCCGCTACGCCAATGGCATCAAGGGATCTGAGCCCTTCATGCCGGCCGACATGAAGGACGCCCCGGAAATCGTCATTCCGGAGGAGTTCAAGGCCGCTGGTACCTTCAACATCTGCCCGCCGGAAGCCAATGAGATCTACACCAAGATCTGGACCGAGCTTCTGAAGTAACACGGCATCCCGGCCCCGGCAGCCAACTGCCGGGGCCTTTCGATTCAAGGAACTTCATGTCATCCTATCGCAATTCCGAACAGCCCCTGCCGATCATGCGGGGGGCGCCGCCCGCGCTCGTTCCGCCGAAGATGGATTGGGACCGCCCGCCCTGGAACCGCTGGACCTTCCAGAACATCCGTCAGGTGCTGCCCACTGCTGAAGTCTGGCGCGGCAACGGACCGGTGCGCGCGCTGCCGCGGGCCGAAAGGGATCTCGACGGGCTTGCCGTCTCCGCTGTAGGCGGCGCGGAAACCACGCTGGCCGGACTGCTGGATGAGACGTATACGGACGGTTTTCTCGTTCTCAAGGACGGCGCCATTGCCTATGAGCGCTACTTCAATGCCATGGACTGGCGCAGCCTGCATCTGTCGCAGTCGGTCGGAAAGTCCTTCACCGCCGGAATTGCCGGCATCCTGGCGGACCGCGGCGTGATCGACGTCAATGCGCTGGTCACCGACTATCTGCCGGAACTGAGCGACACGGCCTATCGTGGTGCACGGCTGCAGCATGTGCTCGACATGACGAGCGGTGTGCATTTCGACGAGACCTATACCGATCCCTATTCCGATGTCGGCCAGATGGATGTGGCCTCGGGATGGAAGCCGGTTCCGCCCGATGCGCGGTCGAGCTTCCGCTGGCCGCATCATGTCTTCGAACAGATCCTTGGTCTCGGCAAGGTCGACCGTCCGCATGGCGAGTATTTCTCCTACCGCTCGATCGAGACCGACGTGCTGGCCTTCTGCCTCGAGCGCGCTTCGGGCCGCCGCCTTCCGCAACTGCTGTCGGAAGAGATCTGGCAGCCGGCCGGGATGGAAGAGAGCGCCTGCTGGACCGTCGATCCTGCGGGCTATGCACTGGCCAGCGGCGGGTTGAACGCCAGCCTGCGGGACTACGGTCGCTTCGGGCAACTCTACCTCGAAGGCGGCCTCGTGCCGCCAGGCTGGATCGAGGCCACTCGCAATGGAAACCATGCCATCTTCGGCGAACCCTATACCGCGTCGCTGCCGGAAGGCGCCTACAGAAACCAGTGGTGGATCGAGGACCCGCGCTCGCGCGCCATCATGGCGCGCGGTGTCTTCGGCCAGCTCATCTACGTGAACTGGGACCACAACATGGTGGTGGTGAAGCTGTCGAGCTGGCCCGACTTCCTGAATACCCAGTTCAACATCGTCACCCTTGCTGCCATTCACAAGATTGCCGGAGCTCTCGCATGACCGACGCCGACCTCTGCTACCTGCCCGCCACCGAAGCGCTGCGCCTGTTCAAGGCGAAGAAGCTGTCACCGGTCGAGCTCATGGCCGCCACCATCCGCCAGGCCGAGGCGACGAAGAAGAAGATCAACTGCCTGACCTACACGCATTTCGACGAAGCCATGGACCTGGCGAAGAAGGCAGAAGCCAAATATGCGAAGGGCGCAAGGACCGGCGCGCTGGAAGGCCTTCCCATCGGCATCAAGGACGAAAGCTACATCAAGGGAAAGCCGACGTCGCAAGGGTCACTCATCCTGAAGGACTATATCGGCGAGCATACGTCGCCGATGAACGAGCGCATCATCAAGGCGGGCGGCATCGTCCATGCCCGCACGGCCACGCCGGAGTTTTCCTGTGCCGGCTATACGTGGTCGCGGCTGTGGGGCGTGACCCGCAATCCCTGGAACCCGAAGTTCACGCCCGGCGGATCATCCGGCGGCACGGCGGCCTCGCTGGCCAGCGGCACATCTTCCATCGCGACAGGGTCGGATATCGGCGGCTCCATCCGCATCCCCGCTTCGACCTGCGGTCTCGTGGGCTACAAGCCGCCCTATGGCCGCAATCCCGATGACCCGCCCTTCAATCTGGACTTCTATTGTCACACCGGTCCGCTGGCCCGGAATGTCGCGGATGCGATCATCCTGCAGAACGTGATGTCGGGACCGAGCCCCCTCGACATCTCGACATTGCGCCCGAAGCTGACGCTGCCCACCAGCTACAAGCCGATCAAGGGATGGAAGATCGCCTTCTCCATGGACCTCGGCTTCTTCAACGTCGACCGCGAGGTGCAGAAGAACACGCTCGCGGCACTCGATGTCTTCCGCTCGCTCGGTGCGGAGGTGGAAGAGGTCGATCTCGGCTGGACTTCCGAGGTGATGGATGCCGGCATGACCTATCTCAACCATCTCTTCGGCGCTTCGCTGTCGCGCCTGCTGAAGAAGCACGGCAAGGACATGACGAGCTACGCGCGGCACTTCGCCAGGCTCGGCCAGAAGTCGAAGGCGGCCGATTTCGTGGGAACGCTGGATGTGGCCAACAGGATGTATGCGACCCTGGGACCCACGCTCGAGAAATACAACGTCCTCGTCTGTCCGACGACGGCGCTGCCGGCCGTGCCTGCCGATTTCGACCAGTCAAAGGACAAGATCAGGATCAATGGCAAGCCCGTGTCCAATGTGTCGCTTGGCTGGGTCATGACCACGCCCTTCAACACGATGAGCCGATGCCCGGTCGTCTCGATGCCGTCGGGACGGGCAAAGAACGGCATTCCCACCGGCATCCAGATCGTTGGCCGCACCTATTGCGACGCCGATGTGTTCCGCGCAGCGCTCGCCTACGAGACCGCGCAAGGCCCATGGTTCGCCGACGCGGCGCATCGTCCGACGCTGTGATGCTGGAACAGGTCATCGCGCGACATGATCTGCGGCGCGGCGGCGCAGCGCCCGGACGCAGCAAGGGTGCCGTGCTGCTGATCCATGGCCGGGGCGCGACAGCGGAGAGCATTCTTCCCCTGGGCGAGGTGCTGGCCTTTCCGGACCTCACCTATCTGGCGCCGCAGGCGGAGGGCTACACGTGGTACCCGCAGAGCTTCATGGCGCCGACGGCAGCCAACGAGCCTTTCCTGTCGCAGTCGCTCCGGCGCATTGCGGAGATCATCGCGGATATCGTCGCGTCCGGCACGATACCGGAGCGGCTCGCCGTCATCGGCTTCTCGCAGGGTGCCTGCCTTGCCGCCGAGACGGTGCTGCGCAATCCGCGGCCCTATGGGTTCATTGGCATTCTGAGCGGTGGCGCCATCGGTCCGCCCGGAACGCCGCGCGACTATGTGGGGTCGCTCTCCGGGGCCCGCGTGTTTCTGGGCTGTTCGGACCATGATCCCCATATTCCGCTGGCTCGCGTCAATGAGAGCACGGCGGTTTTCGGCCGCATGGGCGCGCAGGTTACAGAGCGTATCTATCCGGGCACCTCGCATGGCATCAATGACGACGAGATCACAAATCTGAGAGCTGGCCTCGCAACCCTCGCCACTTGACGTCCATGCGCGTGCCTGCCGCGTATAGGAGTTGGCTGTTCTCTTCAAGCGGGTGTCTCATGATTGATCGCCGTGCCCTTCTGGCAAGCCTGTTCGCGGTATCGCTGCCTCCTTCCCTGTGGGCGGGTGACTTCCCCGAACCCATGCTCGAAGCCGTGGCCGACGGTCTTGACCGACCGTGGTCCTTCGCCTTTCTGCCTGAAGGAACCGTTCTCGTCACCGAGAAGGGGGGCGCGCTCCGCACCATCGGTGGTGACCGAAAACTTTCGGAGCCGATTGCAGGCCTGCCGGACGTCGATGCCGATGGCCAGGGCGGGCTTCTCGACATCGCACTCCATCCCGATTTCGAGCAGACCCGGCTGGTCTTCCTCTCTTTCACGGAGCCGCGTGAGGATGGGATGAATGCGACCAGCGTCATGCGCGGCAGGTTGTCGGAGGATCTTCGGAGCATCACGGACGTCAAGGTCATCTTCCGCCAGCAGCCGGCGGCCACGGGCGGCCATCACTTCGGTTCGCGCCTCGCTTTCGACCGCACGGGCGCCCTCTTCGTCACCACGGGCGACCGCAACAGCCTGCGCGGCCTGGTCCAGGAACCGGACAATCACATCGGCAAGATCATCCGCATCACTGAGGATGGCGGCATTCCGCCCGATAACCCCAGTCGTGAGGGATGGCTGCCCGAAATCTGGTCCATCGGCCACCGCAACCTGCAAGGCGCGGCGATCCATCCCGAGACGGGCCGGCTCTGGACCACCGAACATGGGGCCAAGGGCGGCGACGAGCTGAACCATCCCGAGGCGGGCAAGAATTATGGCTGGCCCGAAGTTACATACGGGCGCGAGTATTCGGGCAAGACGATCGGCGCCGGGCTGACTGAGAAGGATGGGATCGAGCAGCCCGTTCACTATTGGGATCCGTCGATCGCGCCGTCCGGCATGGTGTTCTACACCGGCAACAGGTACCCGGAGTGGAAGGGCAGCCTCTTTGTCGGCTCGCTGGTGCAGAAGCATCTCCGGCGCATTGTGCTTGAGGGCGGCAAGGTGGTGAAGGAGGAGCGCCTGTACGACGGAAGGGCCCGGATTCGCGACGTGCGGCAGGGACCTGATGGCTACCTTTACCTGCTGACCGATGAGCGCGCTCCGATGGGGCGGGTGATGCGCGTAACGCCTTGATGTTTCCTCGTTCTGATGTGCCTCGGCAGCGTGCGGCAGGTCGTGTCGTGAAATTCATCCATTCTTCTCTCTCCCATGCGATGCGTGGAAAGGGTGAAGTTTCACATGGTAATGCCGGGCAGCTTCAGGCCCTGCGCTTTCGCGCAGTCGACCGCGATGTCGTAGCCGGCATCGGCATGGCGCATGACGCCGGTGCCGGGATCGTTCCAAAGGACGCGTTCGAGACGGCGCGCAGCATCGTCGGTGCCGTCTGCGACCACTACCATGCCGGCATGCTGAGAATAGCCGATGCCGACACCGCCGCCGTGATGCAGCGAGACCCAGGTGGCGCCGCTCGCCGTGTTGAGAAGCGCATTGAGCAGCGGCCAGTCGGAGACCGCGTCCGAGCCGTCCAGCATGGACTCGGTCTCGCGGTTGGGCGAGGCGACCGAGCCTGAGTCGAGGTGATCGCGGCCGATGACGATGGGGGCCTCCACCTCGCCCTTGCGCACCATCTCGTTGAAGGCCAGACCCAGGCGATGGCGCTGGCCGAGGCCTACCCAGCAGATGCGAGCCGGCAGGCCCTGGAAGGCGATGCGCTCGCGCGCCATGTCGAGCCAGTTGTGCAGATGCGTGTCGTCGGGGATCAGTTCCTTCACGCGCTGGTCGGTCTTGTAGATGTCCTCGGGGTTTCCGGAGAGGGCGGCCCATCGGAAAGGGCCGATGCCGCGGCAGAAGAGCGGCCGGATATAGGCTGGCACGAAGCCCGGGAACTCGAAGGCGTTCTTCAGTCCCATCTCCAGCGCCATCTGGCGGATGTTGTTGCCGTAGTCGAGGGTGGGCACGCCCTGATGATAGAGATCGAGCATGGCCTGCACATGGACCTTCATCGAGGCCATGGCCGCGGCCTTGACGGCCTGCGGATCGGAGACGCGCTTCTCCTCCCATTCGGCCAGGGTCCAGCCGGCGGGAAGATAGCCGTTCACCGGATCATGGGCCGAGGTCTGGTCGGTGAGCGCATCGGGCCGAATGCCGCGCTTCACGATCTCGGGCAGGAGTTCGGCAGCATTGCCGAGAAGACCCACGCTGACCGGCTTGCCTGCCTTGTGGGAGCGGTCGACGATCTCAAGGGCCTCGTCAATGGTCCTGGCCTGGGTGTCGAGGTAACGCGTGCGGATGCGGAAGTCGATGCGGCTGGGCTGGCATTCGATGGCGATCATCGAGGCGCCGGCCATGGTGGCGGCCAGCGGCTGGGCGCCGCCCATGCCG
>JAPLOT010000150.1 GCA_026400595.1 Alphaproteobacteria bacterium
TGGCCGCGATCGGCAACCGTGACGGCCGCGGCGTGAGGCAGCTGGGCCTGCATCTCGGCAACCGTTGCCGCGCTCAACAGGTCGGAATGCGCGCCGCGCAGGACGGTGACCGGCACCCCGGCGAGCGCGGGCAGCAGCGCCCAGAGTTCGGGCACCTTTCCCGCTTCGATATCGGCAGCGGACGGGAAGTTCGCGGCGAGCCGCGGGTCGTAGTCGGCGCGCGGGCGGCCTTTCTCGTCACGGAAGACGCGCCGGGCGAAACGCTCCCAGTCTACCGCCGTGAGCGTGTCGAATCCGGGGTTGGTGGCCTTAAGTGCCGCCACGGCCTCGGCCCAGCCGGAGAACGCCGGATCGGTTCCGAGATAGCTGCGGATCCGCAACAGTCCGGACGTGTCGATGCGCGGCCCGATGTCATTGAGGAGGAGGCCGGCCAGCCGCTCGGGCGCCTTGGCGGCCATGATCATGCCGACGATTCCACCGCGCGAGGTGCCGATCACCGCGACCTTTTTCACTTCCAGCGCATCGAGCAGCAGCAGCGTGTCGCTCAGTTCCATATCCGGCCGGTAGGTCAGGGGATCGCCGGCATACTGGGATCGGCCGCGCCCGCGAAAATCCGGGCAGATCACGCGGCGCGACGCGCCGAGCCGCTGTGCGAGCGGTTCGAAGTCCTTGGCGTTGCGCGTCAGGCCTGGGAGGCAGAGAACCGCCAGGCGGCCGGAGTCCCGCGGACCGTGGTCGCGCGCATAAAGCCTGAGGCCGTCGCCCGAGGTGTAGAAGACCTCGCGGAAACTCATTCGCAGCCGATAAGGTCCGCGATGGTCTCTCCGGTGCAGCCGGAACTTGCGGCAGCGACCGGCTCGGTGGTCGAGACGCTGATCGTGTCGACCGTCGAGCCGCGGGCGAGATCGGCCGTCATCGGACGCACCGTCTTGGGGGCCAGGCGCGAGCGGTAGACATGCAGGTTCTGCAAAACCTTCTGAACGTACTGGCGAGTCTCCTGGAAGGGAATCGACTCCACCCAGTCGATGGGATCTGTCTCGCCCGTCCGCAGGTCGCCATATTCCTGCAGCCATTCGCGCGAGCGGCGTGGCCCGGCATTGTAGGACACAAGGGTCAGCACATAGGAGCCGCCATGGTCGGCGATGAGGTCGCCGAGATGGGCAGCACCCAGCATCACGTTGAAGGCGGGATCGCTGGTCAGGATGCCGTCCTTGTACTTCAGGCCGTACTGCTTGGTGATCATCTTGGCGGTGCCGGGCATGATCTGCATCAGGCCCTGGGCGCCGACCTTGCTGCCGGCCTGCGGATTGAACTCGCTTTCCTGGCGGGCCAGCGCAAAGACGAGGGATGCTTCGACCGGCTTGCCGATCTTCTTCCACTGCGGCAGGGCGCGGATGGGATAGCCCCAGGAGTCGATGTCGACGTTCTTGGCGCCCGCGGCCTTGGCGAGGCGCACGGCCATGTGGGCACCGCCCTCGGACCACACCACGCTGGCAGCCGCATTCATCTCGTCCATGGTCTTGAAGCGGTTTGCGAAGGACCACATGAACATGTGGAGATCGGCCTTGCGGCCGGTCTCTGCCACGATCTGGAAAGCACGGACCGCTTCGTCCTTGTCGATCCTGGCACGCGCCGCGGCAGAGGCTTCGCCGGTCGAGATCTCCTCGGGAACCTTGCCGAGGCCGATCTTCTCGCGCGCCAGCTGTCCGTAGTAGATTGTCGAGTACTGCGAGGCTTCGGTATAGATAGCCTTGGCATC
>JAPLOT010000306.1 GCA_026400595.1 Alphaproteobacteria bacterium
TGCCCTCCCGGGCAGCGGCGCGAGACGGGGAAGAATTGTGGGCAAGACTCAGATCGGCGAGCTGTTTTTCAAGGAGCGATCGCTGCGTCTGCCATTCCCGTTTCCCGAGCGCCTCCGGCTGGCGATCTCGGAAAGGAACCTTCGCCGCCTCATTACCACCCTCATCGTTCTGTTCCTCGCCGTGCTGGGCACCGGGCTTTTCCTGCAGCTGATGCAGAGCCGCGCCGGCCACCTGGCCGAACAGAACCGGCTTTCGGTGATCTATAGCCAGATCGTGGCCCAGCGCATCGCGCTCGACTATCTTGCCGCCAAGGCGGAAAGGCGCCCGGCTGAGCCTATGACGACAACTCGGCTCATCGACATCGTCCCCACCAACAGCCTGCGGGAGTCCCGCGTCTTCGCCGTGGCGGATACCGCCGGTGTCGTGGTCGCCGCCTTGCCGGAGGCGGAGTTCCTGGTCGGCCGGGAAGTGACCAGCATTCTGTCACCGAATTTCGTGATCGATGCCGACGCGGCTGGCGGAAAGATGAGTCCGCTGGTGCTCGCCAGTGGCGAAGATGCCTTCGTCACCTTCCAGGGCCTCGGCGGCTTTCCCGGCAGCCTGATCGTCTTCCAACGCGAGCAGGATGTGCTCAGCTCGTGGCGCGAGAGCGTCACACGAGTCACGACGCTCTTTGTGGTCACCCTGCTCGTGTTGATGATGCTGGGCGGCGCCTTCCACTGGCAGTCGGCGCGGGCGGCGGAGGCCGACGCCGTGCTCAGCGTTGCCACGGCGCGCCTCGACAAGGCCCTCGACCGCGGCCAGTGCGGCATGTGGGACTGGGACATCGCCAAAGGCGTGATCTTCTGGTCGCGCTCCATGTTCGACATTCTCGGTATGCCGGTGAAAGGGGATTTTCTCAGCTTCAAGGAAGTGGCCAACCGGCTCCACCCGGAAGACTCGCATCTCGAAACCACCATCGAAAGCCTGCTGGAGGGCGACATACCGGCCTTCGACCAGGAGTTCCGCATGCGGCACGAGCAGGGCCACTGGGTCTGGCTCAGGGCCCGTGCTGCCCTTGCAGCGGGCGACAAGGCCGGCGAGCCGCATCTCATCGGCATCGTCTTTGACGTCACCCAGCAGAAGGAAACCGACAAGCTCAACAAGCAGGCCGAGCTTCGGTTGATGGATGCCGTGGAAAACATCTCGGAGGCCTTCGTGCTGTGGGATGCAGACAACCGCCTGGTGCTGTGCAATTCCAAGTACCAGCAGTTCCATTCGCTGCCCGCCTCGGTCTGCGTGGCCGGCACGCCCTATGAAGACGTGGTGCGCACCGCCAAGGAACCATCGATCCGCAAGCGCATCAGTCTGACCAAGTCCGATGCCGCGGAGGGCCGTTCCTTCGAGGTGCAGCTGGGCGACCGGCGCTGGCTGCAGATCAACGAGCGCCGCACCAAGGACGGCGGCTTCGTCTCGGTCGGCACCGACATCACCGCGCTGAAGCGCCAGGAAGAGCGGTTGCTGCTGTCCGAACGCGAACTGATGATGACGGTGCGCGACCTGCAGAAGGAACGCCTGCTCGCCGACCAGCAGGCGCAGCGGCTGGCCGACCTTGCCGACAAGTATGCCCGCGAGAAGACCCGCGCCGAGGCCGCGAACCGGTCGAAGTCAGAATTTCTCGCCAACATGAGCCACGAACTGCGCACGCCGCTCAATGCCATCATCGGTTTCTCGGAAGTGATGCAGGCGCAGATGTTCGGGCCGATGGGCTCCGACAAATATGCCGAGTACACGCGCGACATTCACCGCAGCGGCCAGTTCCTGCTCGACGTCAGACAAGTATCGCGAGTATGCCAATGACATCCACCGCAGCGGACAGTTCCTGCTCGATGTCATCAACGACATTCTCGACATGTCGAAGATCGAGGCCGGCCGCATGCAGCTCGAGGTCGAGCGCTTCGATCTCAACGCCATGTTCGAGGAGGTGATGCGGCTGGTGGGGCCCCGTGCCTTCGAAGGCAATGTCACCATCGAGCGCCAGATCGCGGACGCCCTCCAGGCCGAGGCCGACAAGCGCGCCATCAAGCAGGTGGTCATCAACCTCATGTCGAACGCGGTGAAATTCACGCCGGAAGGCGGAAAGGTCGAGGTTTCGGCGGGACTGGCGGGCGACAACATCGTCATACGCATCAGTGACACCGGCATCGGCATCCCGGCCCGCGACATCGAGAAGCTTGGCCGGCCCTTCGAGCAGGCCGAGAACCAGTTCACCAAGAGCAAGGGCGGCTCGGGCCTCGGTCTTGCGATCTCGAAGTCCCTCGTCGATCTGCACGGCGGCCGGCTCGACATCGAAAGCAAGGTCGGCGCCGGCACCATCGTGACCGTGACCCTGCCCCAGCCCGCGAAGGTCGCCGCTTAGGGCGGATGCGGATTTCTGCTCGGGTGATCAAGCTGTGCCCAGAGGGAGCCGGGATCGCCTCTCCATGCAGCTCGCTTGCCGGCATGGCTGGCAAAGCGCGCCATGTCATGGCAAGCTACGTCCGCATCCACCTTGCGATCGGCAACGTCGTCCCGTAGCAACGCCGTCGCAGCGGATTTGCGCCATCAACGCGTCACTCGTTTCGCCAACATGCCGGAGCTGGCCAAAGGCCAGGGATCAAGATGACACAGGACGCCGTCACTGCTGCTCCACCCCGGTGGCGAATTGTGCTCGGTGTTGCCTCCTTCATCACCGCCTTCGCCGTTCACCTCATCACGCTTGCAGCGGTCGGCATTGGCGCCAGCCCGGCTCTGGTCAGCGCGATCGGCGCCGTGAACTTCGTGATCAACAAGGTGCTTGTTCTTGCCAGCGCGGCATTCCTTGGTCGCACCGGGTTCGATCAACTCAAGACCTTCGTCTTCGGGGCTGTTCGACGCCTCGCCTTTCCAGATGAAGTGAGTCCCTTTCGCTATCGAGCAGGACTCTTGTTCCTTTTGATCCCGATCTTTCTTGCCTGGATTTCTCCCTATCTCGCCGAACTTGCCCCGTCCATCGGCCGAAATACCATACGCGACGGCGTGATCGGCGATGCATTGCTCCTCATTGGCTTGCTGATGCTGGGTGGCGACTTCTGGGACAAGCTCAGGGCGCTCTTCGTGCGCAATGCGAAGGTCGCATTCCCCGATTAGCGCCGCAACTGTCGGACACGGGCCAAGGCCGAGAGTCGCTGTCCGTGGGAATTCGAAAGCAATACAGAGCCTTGCAACGGGCGGCGAACCCGGTCATCTTGCCGTAACGCCACTCTCGCGCCGTCTCTGCAAACTCATGCGGTCCAGCCCTCGAAAAACCGCAGTGTGATGGTCCAAGGGCGCCCGCTGAGCAACAGCTGCCTCTGAAAGTGTATATCAACGCGTGGGAAACTCCAGAACGTGACAGTCAAGACGGCGTGCTTGTCGGCAAGTCTGGCAGTCCACAGGAACCCCAGAACGCTTCGCTCGATGCTGGAACTCGTGTTTTCGGCCTTGGCATTTGCCGGCCTCTGGGCGGCCATGTGGTGGCTGAGCGACAAGAGCACTTTACTGACGATCATTCTGGCCATCCCGACAGCCGGCTTCATGGTGCGGCTCTTCATGATCCAGCATGACTGTGGTCATGGCTCCTTCTTCAAGTCCCGGCTCGCCAATGACTGGATCGGCCGCTTCATCAGCGTCTTCACCTTGACGCCCTATGATTTCTGGCGACAGTCCCATGCCATGCACCATGCCGGAGTCGGTAATCTCGACCGTCGCGGCATTGGCGACATTGACATGCTGACCGTCCGCGAGTTTCAGGCGTTGCGCGGTCATGGACGGCTGCGCTACCGGCTCTATCGCAATCCGCTCGTGATGTTCGGATTGGGACCGGCCTATCTGTTCCTGTTTCGAAATCGCCTTCCATTTGGCGCGATGCGGTCCGGGGCGATGCCCTGGATCAGCACCATGCTCACGAATCTCGCAACTGTGGCAGCCTCGGGAGTGGCCATTTACGCCGTGGGTGCGGGAACCTTCCTGGCAATCCAGATTCCCGTCGTGCTGATGGGCGCATCCATCGGAGTCTGGCTGTTCTTCGTGCAGCACCAGTTTGAGCGCACCTATTGGGAACACCAACCGGATTGGTCACATCCCGAGGCAGCGCTGCATGGCAGCTCCTTCTACGACTTGCCGCGCCTTCTGATGTGGATGACCGGGAATATCGGAATCCATCACCTGCATCATCTGTCTTGCCGGATACCCTTCTACAATCTTCCCAGGGCGCTGGCGGACCACCCACAACTCCGCCATGTCGGCCGCCTGACGCTCTGGCAGAGCCTCAGATGCGCACGACTGTCGCTGTGGGATGAAGACAAGAGACGGCTCGTTTCCTTCGCCGAGGCTCGGGCAGCGCAGGCTTCAGTCTGATGCGTTGTCTCGCTGAGGGGAAGTCGATGGATCGCCGGCCTGGATCGTGACGCCTTCAACCGGTCAGTCCCCCGGCGGGCCCGATCCCCGGTTGACCCGCTCGAGGATCCGCTTGGCCAGTTTGCCGCGCTCCTCTGGCGTGAGAGCGGCAATGAAGGTGATCGCCGCATTGCCGCCGCGATCGATCAAGCCGGAACTGGTGGCACTGATCTGGGCGACGACCGCCCGCACCTTGGCCTCGTCATAGGGTGTTGCCGCCAGCGCGCTGGCGAGTTCGGCAGCAAGCCGCTTGCGTTCGGCGCGGCCCTCGCGGAAGTCGCCGCGGAAGTTGCGGAACATGGCGCTCAACTCGCGCCGCCGCTCGGCGTCGACATCGCTGAAGAACTTGCGCGGGATGAGCTGCATTTCGCTGAGGCCCGCCATGCGGCCTGGCGGCTCGTGGAAAAAGAAACGGGCCACACCGCCGCCGATGAACAGGAGGTTCAACGCGAGCGAAGCGACAAGCAGGATCTTCCACCAGATCGAGACGCGCGAGAGTGGCGCGGTACTGTCGGCAGTGGCCGGGGGGGCTTCGCTCATGTATGCTCCTCGGCATAGGCCTCGGCCTCGCCCACGCCGGTTAGATCGGCATCGGCGTCAAAGCTCATGGCGAGATCGCCGGTGATCGCTGCGGGCAGCAGCGTGTCGAGCTTGCCCATCGCGCCCAGATAGATGCCGAGCGCCAGGGATGCAGCCAGCGGCACGGCGGCCGCATAGGCGAACCAGGACTTCCGGCGAGTCGCCCGGGGTCGGAACGGAACCACCTGCGCAGTGGTCTCAACCGCGGCCAGGCGGGCCATGAGCCGGTCGGCTGCCCCTGCCGGCGGCTCGGCAGCAGTCGCCAGCGCCAAGATGCGGCGCAGCTCCGATTCCTCGCCGCTCCCCGTTGTCATCGATTGCTCCGTTCCCCGTTTCAACATGTGCTTCACGCCAATCCATCAAGAAGATCACGCCACCTGTCCGCCAGCGCCTGCTTCAGTCCCCGCTTTGCCCGCGCCAGCAGCGATTCGACAGCCTCGACGCTGACCTCCATGGCCTCCGCCGCCTCGATATTGGACAGGCCCTCGAAATAGACAAGGGACAAGGCCAGGCGCTGCCGGTCCGGCAATGCGGCGATGCCGCGGTCCACCAGCGCCGTAGCCTCCGCGCGGTCCAGCGGATGGTCGGTCCGCGCGGCCGGGTCGGATACCTCGACTGCCGCGTCGATGTCGGCGTGGGCAGGCTTGCGCGACCTGTCGATCACGGCGTTGGAGGCCACACGCATGAGCCAGCCCTTGAGGGCTTTGGCTTCTCGCACCTGCGAGGGATCGCGCCAGAGCTTGAGGAAAGCCTCCTGAGCGATATCCTCGCTGTCGGCGTGGCCACCGGTCATCCGCCACACCAGCCGGTAGACCGGACGGTGATAACGGTTGACCAGTTCGGCAAAGGCAGCCTGCTGCCGCTGGCCTGATGCCATGAGCAGGTCTGCATCGTCCGCCTTGGTGTAGTCTTCCACGGCGGCTGAACCCTTGCCTGTCCGGCCTGTCAATTCCCGTCCTGTGTCCCAAGATCGCGTTCGGTCCTCCGGTTAGTCTATCTGGCCACTTTCGCAAGCCTGAAGCGCTGAGCCTCGTCAAGCGAGACGCCACCGTCATGGTTGCTGTCGGCGCTGTCCATCATGAACACCACGAAGGCATCCAGTTCGGCCCGCGTCACGATGCCATTGGCATCCTTGTCCATGCGACTCAGGATGCGGTCGCGGCGCTGTACGATCACTTTCTGGAAGGCGGTATCGATCTCTGCCGCCGTCACTTCGCCATTGCTGTTCTGATCCAGCCGGTCGAAGCGCTTCGCCGCGCGCGGCTGCAGTTCGGCCGCCGTGATCTTGCCGTCGGCATTGCTGTCGAGCTTGGCGAAGACCTTGGGCGAACGCGGCATATAGGGCTCCATGGCCAGGACAGGACTTGCCGCCAGCAGGCTGCCGCCAATTGCCGTTACGAAAAGTGCAGTCTTCTTCATGGGTCGGTTCCTCCTTGCGTCACTGCAAGATAGGACGGGCCTGGATTGCGATTCCGTCGCGGCGCCCTAGCCGGCCGGCCCCACCAGCCGGTCGAAGACCTCTGCTACCTGGGCCTCGGTATCGGCCAGGAGGGCCTCCGCCGTGACAATGTCGGGTGAGCCGGCGGCGCTGGCCACGATGCGGTTGAGGCCCGCTGTCGCGGTGGCGGGGGCAAAGGCAGTGCTGACGCAGAGGCGCAG
>JAPLOT010000265.1 GCA_026400595.1 Alphaproteobacteria bacterium
CCGTCGTTGACTGGTGGCGCGTCACCAAGCGGGCGCCCAATGCGACGGTTGTCCGCAATGTCAATGCGGAAGGTTTCTTCAGGCTGCTGACCGAGCGGATCAGCCGGCTGCCCTAGTTGATGATCGGCGGCAGGTCCGGTCCCGGCGGCGGAATGTTGTTGGGGGCGGGACGCTTCGCCCTGGCCTTGAGACTGGCCTGAGAGGTCTGCTCGATCGGATCGGCTACCTGCTCCATGTCTGGAATGATCCGCTTCTTCCGGGGCTGTCCCTCGGCGAAGGCCGTGGCCGCCGTCGCGGCGGTGGCAACCATCAGGGCTGTCACCATCAGCAGCAGGATTCGGGTGGAAGGGACCATCATCGTTAGGACCTTGGGGGTGCCCTTGCGGGCGGGAAATCGCCGTAACTTGACTCCCTTCTAGTCCCCCGAGGCTGAGCGGTTCCTGACTCGGCCGTTCATCTGGCGTTCATCTTGACGGCTCAGGCCGGGCGGATCCAGACCCGGTTGTCGTGGAAACAGCCACCGGCGCTGGGTGCGGGCTGGTCGGCGCCGGTCAGGGTATTGATGCCCTGCCCGTCTTCGAAGGACTCATTGGGCCAGATCGACTCCGCGATCAGCACCCCGCGCCGCTGGCCCTCATGTGTCTTGGCATGGAGCGTCACGGTGCCCCGCGCGCTGCCCAGCCGGACCTTTGCGCCATCCGCGATCCCGAGCTCGCGCAGGTCGTCGGGATGAACGAAGACGGTCGGACGCCCCTCGCGCTTGCGCGAGGAAGGGGTCTCGTTGAAGCTCGAATTGAGGAAAGTCCGGGCCGGACTTGTGGCCAGGCGGAAAGGATACTCGGCCGTAGCCTCCTCGATCACGTCGCAATGATCCGGAAGCTCCGGCAGCCTGTCGACCGGCCCATAGCCGCGGCCGCCGCCCTTGAACCGCACCGACCCCCAGCGCGGCCTGAAGCGGAACTTCCCATCCGGGAAGCCGAAGCCCTTCAGATTATGCGCGACCTCGAAGGCAGGTTGCACATCGATCCAGTTCTCCGCGTCGAGCTGCGTCAGGCCGGGGCGATTCGAATGCGTCAGCGTCCAGTCGATCAGTTCGCGCTCGCTCATCGCGAATCCCGGATGGCTGGCGCCGACGCGCTGCGCCAGGTCGCAGATGACCTGGTGATTGTTGCGGCACTCGCCCGGCGGCTCGACCAGCTTGCGCCCCAGCATGATGTGCGAGTGGCCACCGCCCTGATAGATGTCGTCATGCTCGAGAAACATCGTCGCGGGCAGCACGATATCGGCGAATTTCGCCGTTTCGGTCATGAACTGTTCGTGCACGCAGGTGAAGAGATCCTCGCGTGCCAGGCCCTGCTTGACCTTTGTCTGGTCGGGCGCCACCGAAGCCGGGTTGGTGTTCTGGACGAAGAGCGCCTTGATCGGCGGACCGCCGGCAAGGTCATGCGGATCGCCAAGCAGCGCGGCGCCGATGCGGCTCTGATCGATGACGCGCACGTCCGGCGACTTGACGTCGAGCCCTTCGATCATCGTCTTGTTCCATCGATACATGCCGCTGTTGGAGTGGAGCGCCCCGCCGCCCTCGTACTGCCAGGCGCCCGTCACCGCGGGAATGCAGGTGACGGCATGCATGTTCACAGCGCCGTTGCGGCCGCGCGTGAAGCCGTAGCCGAGGCGGAAGTAGGTCCGCTTCGTCTCGCCGATGAGCTTTGCGAAGGCTTCGATGTCGGCGACGGGAATGTCGCAGATCTTCGATGCCCACGCGGGCGAGCGGGTCTTGAGATGCGCTTCGAACTCGCGCGGCGCGTCGGTGAATCGCTCCATGTAGGACCAGTCGGCATGGCCGTCGCGGAAGAGCACATGCATCACCGCGCAGGCCAGCGCACCGTCCGTGCCCGGGCGGATCAGCAGCTTGACATCGGCCTGCTTCATCGTGCCCGTCTCGTAGATGTCGACGCAGGCGATCTTCGCCCCACGGTTCTTCCGCGCCATCATGGCATGCGTCATGACGTTGACCTGGGTGTTCACGGGGTTTCCGCCCCAGATCACGATCAGGTCGGATTTCTGCATCTCGCGCGGATCGACGCCCGAGACGTGTCCCACTCCGGCAAGATATCCCGACCACGACAGCGCTACGCAGAAGGTGTCGTACATGTTGGAATAGCGCTTGGCGTGGCGCAGCCGGTTGATTCCGTCGCGCATGACGAGGCCCATGGTGCCGGCGTAGAAATAGGGCCAGACGCTTTCGGCGCCATACTCGGCCTCGGCCTTCAGCAGCGCTTCCGCCGTCTCGGCCATGGCGTCATCCCAGGAGATACGCATGAACTCGCCTGACCCCTTCGGTCCCTTGCGCTTCAGCGGATGGAGCAGCCGGTCGGGATGATGGATGCGTTCGGCGTAGCGGCCCACCTTTTCGCAGATCACCCCCAGCGTATAGGAATTGGCCTTGGCGCCGCGCACCCGCCCGATGGTGTGTTCGTCAAGAACCTCGACTTCAAGCGCACAGGCCGAGGGACAGTCATGCGGGCAGACCGAGATGCCCGTCCTGATGTTGGGAAGGATGTTCATGGCTCAAGACTATCAAGCCGCACCGAACAAGTCACCC
>JAPLOT010000401.1 GCA_026400595.1 Alphaproteobacteria bacterium
AATAGGGTGCGACCATTCAAGTCTTGTCCACCTCATGGGCCTCCAGGAACCAGAGCGCCTTGTCGAGCGACCGCGAGAATGCCGTGAATATGTCAGCACTACCGGCATCTCCGGCTTCGTCCGATGTCTCGATCGCTGCACGGGTCGCATTGGCAAGATCGCCATAGCGTTCCGCCAGCGCCGCAACATGATCATCCAAGCTGATGAGATCGGTCGGATAGGCGTTGAGTTTTGAGCCTTCCGCTACTGCCTGAGTCGTACCAAGTGCGGCACCACCAAGCTGCACAATGCGCTCGGCCACAATGTCAACATGCCCATCAATCTCGGTCCGGAAGCCATCAAGCATTTCATGCACGGCGATGAACTGGCGTCCCCTCAGATTCCAATGTGCCTGCTTCGTCATCAGGGCGAGATCGATCGCATCGGCCAAACGGGCGTTGAGAAGTGCCACTACAGTGGTCTTGGTGTTGGACTTTAAATCGTTACGGGTCTTATGAAACTTCATTAGTCAACTCCTTCTGAGGTCGTTCAGGACAACTCATTGAACGTAGATTTCCGCAATCTTGCTCGGCGTTAGATTTTGTCAGGCCTCTGAGATCGCCAGCGCATGTCTCTCAAGCGTTTTATCCTTCCAAAGAGCCCGGCCAGCGCCGGCCGTGCCGGTTGGTTAAGCTCCAGCGAGAAACGCGCCATTCCTAGCGCAGACATGAAAGCGTTCCATGGGCCGCCGTTGATTGAGGCCATCGGGAACCCAAGCAACCGGTTTCAAGACGTCGACAAAGCAGAGCGCACCGCACTGATCTCTACAACGATGATAACCGGTCTCTGCCCGGCATACCGGACAAAGGACGTCGGACAACACCATCGATCTTGAGGGTTCAGAGTGGAGCGCCATGCTTTCGAATAGAAATGCTGTGATCAGAGGCGCTGTGGTCAGCATACGGTAACTCCGCCTGTGAAGACGGGTTTTCGCGCTATCCCCATGTAAAGGATCGTGGTCAGCGGCAGGGGGCCGAAAGTCAGATCCAGACGCCGGTTGAGGCCGCGTGGGCCAAGGCCGGTCATGGGGCCGAGCACCAGCCCCGCACCGTGTAGGGCGTGGTGGAGTTCATGCGGCTTGATGAACATCGCTGGGTCATGCGTACCGCGCGGCAACAGGCGCAGCAGATCCTCGGCTACCGTAACGGTGGCAAAACGGGCCAGCGTGCTGCGGTTGATGGTGTCGAACAGGAACAATCCACCCGGCCGCAGGACACGGGCGACCTGCAGCAGCACCAGGTTCACATCGACCACATGTTCTAGCACATCGACGCAGACCACGGCATCGAAGCCATCGGCAGCATAGGGCAGTGCCTCGCCCACGCCGACGTCATAGCCGATGCGCAAGCCGCTCTCGCGGGAGTGGCGGCGAGCGGCGGCGACCGCTTCGGCGGCGGGGTCGATCCCGGTGACATTCGCTCCTCTTAGCGCCATCGCCTCGGCCATGAAGCCTCCGGCGCAGCCGAGGTCGAGCACATCCTTGCCCTGCCAGTCGATGTGCCGGTCGAACCACTTGAGCCTCCCGGGCACAAGGTTCTTCAAGGTGCGCACCCATCGCACATCATCCGACCACCACCGGTCGGCCATGTCGTCATAAATGGTCAGGTCATTGCGCATGGGGTCTGTCCTTTGGGGGTGCGAGGCGGGGCAGCGCATATGGCACCGCGGCGCGGTAGAGGTGGAACCTGTCGCCATAACGCGCGGCAAAGCGACGTTCCTTAAGGCGCGGTGCCAGAAGGCAGTAAACGGTATAGCTTATGGCGAGGGCCAGTTGGTCTGGCGTCCAGACCGGCACTGTCCACAGGGTCAGCGCGAAGGCGACATAGATCGGCTGACGGATCCAGCGGAACAACCCTTGCGTCGGCATATCGGGGAATACGGGCCGAACGCGCGCCATGAGGGACATCCATCCAAGAGCGCCCGATTGCACTTCGGCCCCGGCATCGAAGCTGGCTTTCATCAGCAATAGCCAGCTTGCGGCGTAAGCGGCGGTGGTCGCCCAGAACGAAACTCCCTCCGCTCGCCACCACACGATGCCCGACGGAGTCCAAAGCGCGAACAGAGCCAAAAGCTGTGCCGAGGCGATGATGGCATAGGTGGTGGTGGCCAGCGTCGTGCCATGCGGGCCAGGGATCAGGCGGGCCAGCAACCGTCCACCGGGACCAGTCAACAAAGCCGAATGGACCAAGGGGAACTGAACGATCAAGGCGGCGTTTGCGAGTGCGGCCCATGGCCACGGCACCTGCCCAAGGCTTTCGCTGAGGCCAAAGAACATCGCCACGACCATTGCCAGAACGCCCGCAGCAAAGAACGCGTGGCAGATGACGCCGAGGGCAAGCGCAATTGCGATCCGCCCGATGCCACGCGGCGGCCGCAGGGCGGCGCGGATCAGGGCGATCAGCCGGGCGATGCGCGGATCGGCAACCGTCATAGCAGTGCCATCTGGTCAAGGATGTGCGGGATCTGCTGCTTCACCTTGAAGAAGGCCTCGTGGACGGCCAGCACATGTTACTCAGGCGCTTCACCCCCCCAAAGATCCTGGCCAACACCGGCCGTATCGGCAGGAAGAGCCGGTAGCTGAGCTCAAGTAATGTCAGTATTCCAGGAAACGCTGCAGCGCGCGCCGCCCAGCGCCAGCGTGGCAGTCGCGCCCATACTTCCACGAAGGCGGCTGCTCCAGAGAGGAGTTCTCCGTCCCCAGCCTCCGATACGTCAACAAAGCAGAGCGCACCAGAACGGTCTTGACGACGATAGTACCCGATCTCTGCCCGGCAGAGCGGGCAGGAACCGTCAAAATAAACCGTCGATCTTGTGGGCTCAGCTTCCATCTGTATCCCCTGAAAATTGAGACATCAATTGACCAGCACGGGTGCTTCATAGACGTAGGTCAGATCCTCGATCTGTCGAACAAGGAAATCAGCAACATCTGCCCGCGAAATGATCCCGTTCCGCCACTGTGAGGGCTCGCGAAGCACCTGGTAGCGTCCCGTGCGTGGGCCTCCGGTCAGTACTCCCGGCCGCGCGATGGTCCACTCCAAAGCGCTCTCCTTGATCAACCGCTCTTGCCGCGTCTTGTCGTCATAGGCATGGCCAAAGACGATCTGAAACGGCACTCTCTGGATACAGCTTATGCTTGCGTGGCTGTCACCGGCGCCGAAGCCAGTGACACAAATCAACCGCTTTACCGCTTGGGCTTTCATGGCCCTGATCAGCACACGCGTTGCCTCTGAGAAGAGATATACGGGCCGGAACAACTCACCCAACCCGACGCCGAGCGCGACGATCACTGCATTGACTCCGACGAGTGCTAATTCCACCTCCCGGTGGTCCAGAGCGTCGCCGGTAACTTTCTCCAGCTTCGGATTTGAAAGACTGATTGCGGCTGCGGACCGCGCCAGAGCTCGCACATCGTACCCGGCCTCAAGAGATTGGCGGGTTGTTTCCAACCCGATGCCCTTGCTGGCCCCAATAATCAGCACGCGCACAGTCCTAACTCCCAGATTTTTTCAGCGAGCTGTGAACCGGACCAAGGCTTTCCCTAGGCCCGACATACCCGATGTGCGCAAAATCCAATCGCCCGCACCTGCGCAACCGAAAACCTCGACACGCTACCAGCCATTGGGCGGACCTGACTTGCGTCAGTTCTTAATCGTGCTCGCCATCCTGGCGGCGACCCAAAGCCCGGACAAACACCTCAGGTTTCTTCGCAGCGGTCGCAAGGGTTGCAACCGTGATCGCTGCCGCAGCAATCAAAACCGTATGCCCCACCACGCTCGCCGCAAAGAAGGTATAACTTCCGATTGCAAGCGAAAAGCTCGCTGCCCACATCAATCCCAGCACTTGCAAAATGTAATGTCGAATGGCGACGTCGGGGATGTTACGAAGAGGACTAACTTCATGATCAAATATGAAGCTCCACGCACGTAGGACAAAGTTCCTGGAACTCGCGACCATGGGTGACGGCCTTTCTCTGAAATCGAAGAAGTTGATCTGAGTGTGTCTGCCCATGTTCTTTTAAATCACAAGCTACAACCTTTACGTCTTTTTGAACCGATTGGATCTACGACAAGATGGCAAAGGTTATGAGCCCGTATTCGCCCGATGACATACTGAGTTCCGACTGGTTTTTCACGATTCAGCTGTCATCGTCAGGAGTTAAACCTGAACCAGGTAAGGCCATCATGAAGAATCCGGCGGGTGAAGCGAATGATGGCACTCTGCGGCTCGATTTTGACCGTCGCCTGAAGTTTGAGTTCCATGGTTCGCGGTTTCGCGCGTGGCCGCATCACCGGGTCACATAAGTCGCTTCATGACAAAGTGGCTATTAGCGGGGGAGAACCTCTCGGCACTCGCCAACCTGTCCGGCCAATGAACCAAAAGGGTGCATGCTCATCGTTCGACATGCGGCATCGTGTTGGATATGGATTCCAGCGTCAGTCCAACACGGTCACTTCGAATGCACTCGCTATCATCCGCTGTTCGTCTTCAACCAGTTCGGCGACCTTGACCGCTGTGCGCTTCGTCCCGGCAATGTCCACGGCGCCGACGGCTGGAACAATGTTCTGGCACGGATCGTAGCACGCTGTCGCAGTAAGGCCTCACGCCTCTACTTGCCAACGATACCAGTTCGCGTAAAACTCCTTCTTAAAAGACCAGTCATTTCGTGGATGTCGGCTTAACCGACACTTCAAAACCGACGTACGTGGCTTCGTCAGCCGTTTGCGGCAGATCGAATGCTCGTCAAGACGGGAAGATCGAAGATGGCGAAGACACACCCTGATGGTCGTCTTCAGTGATGACACAACCGGGCTCAAGCCGGTGATCTACCGCCGCGGGGCTCACGTAAGTTTCCGTACAATGGGAAACAGTGTTATGCTTGTAGCCGCGATGACAACGGCTGAGCAGCGAAGCAAGCAGGACAAGGTCATCCTTGAAGCCGAGTTCCGCAGCCTGATGGAACGGGTGGCGCAAAACCGGGACCGGGCGGCGTTCGAAAAACTTTTCACGCATTTCGCGCCCCGGTTGAAAAGCTTTATAATGCGAAAGAATGCAAATGCCGAACTGGCTGAGGATCTCGTCCAGGAGGCGATGATTGCGGTATGGAAAAAGGCTGGACTCTATCAGCCTGGAAGAGGCTCGGTCTCCACCTGGATCTTCACCATTGGCCGTAACCTGCGCATCGACCGTATTCGCCGCGAGGTCTCCATGCCGCTCGTCGAACTGGGCGACTATGATGAAGCCTCGGACGATCCACCGGGCGACGAAGTCCTCGCCCGCAAGCAGGAGGATTCCCTGGTGAGCAAGGCACTGGGCGGCATTCCCGAAGAACAGAGGCAGATCCTTCTGCTCTCCTTCGTCGAGGACATGGCCCAGAGCGAAATCGCCACCCGGCTCAACATCCCGCTTGGAACCGTCAAATCGCGCATGCGTCTGGCCTATGGCCACTTGCGCCGCATCCTGGAGATACAACCGTGACGCCCGCCCATCATCTCGACCACAGCACCATCCTGGCCTATGCGGCCGGAACCCTCGACGAAGCAATCGGACTGGTCGTCGCCTCGCATCTTGCCTGGTGCCCGCAGTGCCGGACCGCAGTGCGCGCAGCCGAGGCGCTGGGTGGGGGACTTCTGGACCAGCTGCCGGCCGCCGCGGTGTCGGAGAACTGCCGCGCCCGAACCATGGCCATGCTTCAAGGCGCCTCGCTGCACCGCTTCCCGGCACCGGCTGTTGCCGATGCCGCCGTGCCGGGCCCGCTGGCGCGCCTGCTGTCGGTGGCCAATCTCGACGACCTGCCCTGGAAGAAGAAGGCGCCGGGTGTCGCCATGTATGATTTCAAGCTCTCGCCCACCGCCAAGGGCCAGGTGAAGCTCTTGCGCATCGGTCCGGGCCGCGCCGTGCCGGAGCACGGCCATGGCGGCGAAGAGGTGACGCTTATCCTGGGTGGCGCCTATCGCGATCACATTGGACGCTTCGGCCGCGGCGATGTCGCCGACCTTGATGAGGACATCGAGCATAAGCCCGTGGCCGAGGCCGGCGAGGATTGCATCTGCCTGGTCGCCATCGAGCGTCCCACGCGCTTCAAGTCCATCGCCGCCCGCCTGATGCAGCCGCTCGTCGGCATCTGACCGTGACGGCATCCCTGCCGTGGACAATTGTGTGGATCACGGGAGCGTCGACCGGCATCGGGCGTGAACTCGCGCTGCAGCTGGCAACGTCAGGCGTGCAGATTGCCGCCGCCTCGCGCAGCGCGGCCGGCCTTGCGGGGCTTCATGCCAACATCCATCCCTTTCCGCTGGATGTGACCGATGCCGAGGGGGTCTATCAACCCGCCCCGCTTGGTCAAGAGCAGCGAATGAGCTGAAGGAAACTGCGTTACTAAAACGACATTGGTCACCGCTGCCCAAGACCAAGGCACAATATTGAAGCTCTCGCTCAATCCAAAGAGCGTTGCAACGATCATCGCAAGCACGGCAGCTTCGAATTGACTATGGCACAGAAAGCCGAGCACCAGAGCCAGTGCAATCCGCCCCGCGCCTAGAGGTGGTCGCATCGCAGCCCCGATCAAGGTAGTCAGCCGTTCGATACGCGGGTCAGAGATCATCGAGCCCTTCCCAACAGATCATCAGCAATTGCCGTACCGCTGATCCACGCCGCCTCGACGCGCGGACCCAGGCACCAATCACCACCGAGGTAGAGCATGCCATCTGGCGAACGTAGGAACACTTGGCCCAACGGGTGTATGACACGAGCATAGCGCCAGCGGTGCACGGCGGCGTAGGTGATCTGATCCTTGGTCAACCCCAGCCTGTCGCACAGTAGCGGCAGCATCAGGGCAGCAATAGAGTCGGGGTCCTTTTCCAGATGCGCGAGGCTGAAAGCCGGTCCGGCCTGAGCAACCCAAGCGATAGTATCACCCTGGGGCCGGCCCGGCTTGCTGCTGTCTTGCGCGATCCATGCCAGAGGATCATCAAGATCGCTCCGACTAATGAAACGGGCCGTCGCGGCGACGGCCGCCATCAGCGTGAGACAAGGCGCAAATCGCACTCCTGAAAGCGGAACAACTAGCGGGTGATCCGTACCCAGAAATGCAGCCACTTGTGGCGCAGGCACAGTGATGATCACATGCGAGGCACGGTGCTCGATGTTTCCGATGCGCAGCGACCAGCCGCTATCGGCAAGCGTGATCGCAGTGACTTGCGCACCCAGACGTATGTCCAACCCCGCTGCCAGAACCTTGGCCAGCGAGGACATGCCGGGCATACCGACGGTTTTGGCTCGGCCGGTGCCATCTTGCCAAGGGGCAATGGCTTCCATTGCTGTCAATTCGCGCAGAGCAGCTGCAAACCCTTCGTCTTTGGCAGTCACATATTGCGCACCATGGTCAAACTGCAAGGCATTCACCCGACGGGTGGCCACGCGCCCCCCGATCCCACGACCCTTGTCAAACAGTGTCGATCGTAGACCCGCCTTTGCCAGCCTGCGCGCGCAAGCCAATCCGGCGACTCCAGCCCCAATAATGGCAATCTCATTCACCTTGGCACCATCTGATACAGCATTTGAGGGATGTGCTACCTTACTATGAGCTATCCGGCGGGTTGCATGCGACCAGATGGTGCTATCCCATTCGTCGCGCCGTTCGCAGAGCGCAATGCCAAAGATCGTCAGTGCGGGATAGTCCCGATCTTTGTTGAAACTGGCGTGACTGGCGCTGCGGGTGGATCATTAGGCGGCCGTTGCCAAGTGGTCAATGACTCGGTTAGCCTTGGGCTTTGTGCGATAGGTCTTGAAAGCCTCCTTGAGGATCGGCAGCTGCTTGTGTGCTTTGAACCGCCGGAAGCATTTTTGGCTTCAAGAATCGGAGCACCCATCCATCGTCTTGCCACGCTGGCGTTCCGCCAGCGCCTCACCTTCCGACATACCTGACGAATGTCCCCGCCGACCGGGATCTGATGGCCGTTCGGTCGACGTTGGTTCGGCGCAGCATTGCGGTGCGCACGTTCTCCGACTGGCACGATCCGGGTCCCCGGCTTCGTCGAGGCAGATCTGTTAACGTACACCCTATTGGCGCCAGGCAGGCCAAAGGGAAGTAGATACATCGACGGTCTCGCCGCCCGTTTCCATGAGGGTTGGCGCTCCGTCGAGCGAAATGACGACGGTAATCTCTAGTTTACCGGCTCGACGTAGAGAGTAAGTTTCTTGAGCCAACGTTCCAGCCGCGTCCGATTCACGCCGAAGTCGCTTTCGCCAAACCTCGAACGGGAGTAGATCGCCAGCGTCGAACGTCCGTTCGGAAGATCGAGAAACCGAACGACGATCGTATCAGGAAATCCGAACCAGGCTGACCGCTGAATATAGCGAGATGTTAAAGTTGCGTCGTCGGCAGAAACGAGTGTGACACGAGGCTCGGTTTGAAGGACCCTGGCAAACTCAGGACGGAGATCCTGAGCAGCCACAGGGTAGATCGGACTCTCTATATCACTGAAACCCCTGCAGAGCCCTTTTGGACAGGCGAGTGCGTCATTCGGCGTCATGCGGCGTTGCAAGGTCTCAAAGGACACCGGTCCAAGATCCGGGTCGCCAAACATCCGCCAAATGCGGTCCGGACCGACTGCGAAGAAAGCGGCACTCAATGACAGCAGGACCGCTGCCAATACACTGACGATGGTCACCCATGTCTTCACGCGACACTCCGTGGACGTCTAATCTGCACTGTTTCCAGTCCGGCATATTG
>JAPLOT010000301.1 GCA_026400595.1 Alphaproteobacteria bacterium
CGGCAAGTGGCCTGAGGATGTCCGCAAGATCGCCAACAAGTATCAGAACCAGTTCGAAGTGCCGGTTCTCTACTTTGCGCTGCTGCCGCTCCTGCTGGCGACCGGCAAGGCGGACGGGGTGAGCGTGGTCCTGTCCTGGGCCTTCGTCGCCAGCCGCGTGGCACACAGCATTGTTCATCTGGGCGCCAATGTGGTCCTCACCCGATTTCGTCTCTTCGTGCTGGGCTTCTCGCTTGTCGCCCTGATGTGGGCCTGGTTCGGGCTCCGGCTCTATGTGATCGGATAGCGCATGCGCATGGCAGGCCGCGCCGCAGCGGCAATTGATATTCTGAAAGAGGTCTTCGAGCGTCACCGCCCGGTATCGGAGGCGCTGAAGGACTGGGGCAAGGCGCATCGCTTTGCCGGATCGACCGACCGCCACGCGATTGGCACCCTGGTCTATGACGGCCTGCGGCGGCGGAATTCGCTCTCGGCCCGCATGGGCGACGGGCGCCCGCGCGCGCTGGTGCTGGCGGCCCTGCGCGATCTCTGGGGCATGACGCCGGAAAGCGTCGCGGGCCTGGCCGGCGAGGCCCATGGGCCTGGCGCTCTCACCGAGGCCGAGGTCGCGGCCCTGTCGCGCGCGACGCGGAGCGACCTGCCGGTCAAGGTCCGGGGCGAACTGCCGGACTGGCTGGTGCCCGCCTTCGAGGAGAGTTTCGGGGCGCGCGCGGCAGAGGAGGGGGCGGCACTGGCCAGCCGGGCGCCCATCGACCTGCGCGTCAACACGCTGAAGGCCAGCCGCGAGGCGGTGCTTGCCGAACTGGCCCGCTTTGGCGCCGCGGCCGGTCCGTTGTCGCCGCTTTGTGTACGCATTCCGGCGCCGGGGCACGACACCCGCAACGCCAATGTCGAAGCCGAACCGGCTCATGGCAAGGGCTGGTACGAGGTCCAGGACGCGGCATCGCAGGTGGCGGCCCTGCTGTCGGGTGCGGCGCCCGGCGAGTCGGTCGCCGACATCTGCGCCGGCGCGGGCGGCAAGACCCTGGCGCTGGCGGCCATGATGCAGAACCAGGGCAGGCTCGTTGCCCATGACGCGGACCGCTTCCGCCTCCGCCCCATCTTCGAGCGCCTGCAGCGCGCCGGCGTCACCAATTGCGAGGTCATTTCGGCGCAGGACCAGGGCAAGCTGGAGGCGGCGGCACCCTTCGACTGCGTGGTGATCGATGCGCCCTGTTCGGGTTCAGGGGCCTGGCGGCGCAAGCCCGACGCCAAGTGGCGTCTCACCGAGACGCAGCTCGACAAGCGTCTCAAGGATCAGCGCCAAGTCCTTGAAAAGGGATTCGGATTGGTCCGCTCCGGCGGACGCCTGGTCTACATCACATGCTCCGTGCTGGCGCAGGAGAACACCGCCCAGGTGGCGGCGTTCCTGCAGCGCCATCCCGGCTGCAAGCTCATTCCGTACACGGATCAATGGCGCAGCGCGATCGGCGGTGAACCGCCCGTCTCCGCCGACGGTTCGCAGGACACCCTGCTGATGACCCCCGCCCGGCATGGCACCGACGGCTTCTTCGTGGCGGTGATCGGGAAGGGCTGAACGGCCTATCTGCCGTTGCGTGCCAGGAAGCGCGCCATGGCGCGCAGCGTCTCCTCGCTCACATGGTGCTCGATGCCTTCGGAATCGATCCGCGCCGTTTCCTCGCTCACGCCCAGCGCCAGCAGGAAACCCTCCACGATGCGGTGCTTGCGGCGGCCGTCCTCGGCCATTTTCCAGCCCTCGCCGGTGAGGAAGATGGCGCGATAGGGCTCCTGGGTGACGAGGCCGGCATCCTGCAGGCGCTTGAGGGTCTTCACCACGGTGGCATTGGCCACGCCCAGGCGCATGGCCACGTCGGTGCCGCGCGCCTCGCCGCGCTCGTCGATGAGGTCGGCGATCAGCTCGACATAGTCTTCCGCCAGTTCCGACTGGTGGTCGGACCGGATCCGGCTGAAGGCGGCGGACCGCAATTTGGCCCCGCGCTGGTGTTTCGCCGCTCGCGGCATCCTCGCTCTCCGTGTGCGCCTGCGAAATTACCCTATTGCAATAGATTTAGCCAATGCTAAACTTTCTGTAATGCCGCAGGACACCTCGATTGCCGATCGCCTCTCCGGATGGCGCCGCCCACCCGGCGAGCCGCCGCTCGCCGATGTCTTCCGCACCGTGCGGGTGGCTTCATCCGGATCCACATGGCGCCGCGCCATGGCCTTCATCGGCCCCGGCTATCTGGTCGCGGTGGGCTACATGGACCCCGGAAACTGGGCCACCTCAATCGCCGGCGGGGCGCAATTCGGCTACGCGCTGCTGGCCGTGGCGCTCATGTCCAACATCATGGCCATCATCCTGCAGTCGCTCTGCGCGCGGCTTGCAGTGGGATCGGGCCGCGACCTGGCCCAGGCCTGCCGCGACGCCTTTCCGCGTCCGGTGGCCTTCGTGCTGTGGATCTTCGCCGAGATCGCCATCATCGCAACCGACATCGCCGAGGTGGTGGGCACGGCCATCGGCCTGAACCTTCTCTTCGGCATCCCGCTGGAACTGGGGGTGATCATCACGGCGCTCGACGTCTTCCTCATCCTGTGGCTGCAGCGCATCGGCTTCCGCTACGTCGAAGCCTTCATCATCGCGCTGCTCGGCGTGATCTTCGTCTGCTTCTTCATCCAGATCGCCCTGGCCGATCCGGAATGGGGCCAGGTGATCCTCGGTTTCGCGCCCACGGTGGAGATCGTCAGCAATCCGGCCATGCTCTATCTGGCGCTCGGCATCATCGGCGCCACGGTCATGCCGCACAATCTCTATCTCCATTCCGGCATCGTCCAGACGCGGGCCTATGGCGACAGCCTGCCGGAAAGGCGCGAGGCGCTGAAGTTCGCCACCATCGATTCGACCGTGGCGCTGATGTTCGCGCTCCTGGTCAATGCCTCGATCCTCATCCTGGCGGCGGCCACCTTCCACCGCGGCGGCCACACCTCGGTCACCGACATCGGCGAGGCGCATTCCATGCTGGCGCCGCTGGTGGGATCGCTGCTGGCGCCCAAGCTCTTCGCCATCGCGCTGCTGTGCTGCGGCCTGAACTCGACGGTCACCGCCACCATGGCCGGGCAGATCGTCATGGAGGGCTTCCTCGACATCAAGCTGGCGGCCTGGGCGCGGCGGCTCATCACCCGGCTCATCGCCATCGTCCCGGCCGCCGGCGTCACGCTCTACTACGGCGCCGAGGGCACCGGCCTGCTGCTGATCCTCAGCCAGGTCATTCTCGCCTTCCAGCTGCCCTTCGCCATCGTGCCGCTGGTCATGTTCACCCGCGACAAGGCCAAGCTCGGAGCCCTGACCGCGCCCGTCTGGCTCTCGCTGGTGGCGGGCACAATCGCGGCGATCATCATCGCGCTCAACGTGAAGCTGTTGTGGGACATCGCGACGGGCTGATTCCTCCGGACTTGCAGACTCCGGTCGCTTCCCTTATGCGCTCGCCATGCAAGACCGAATCCTGATCATCGACTTCGGCTCCCAGTTCACCCAGCTGATTGCCCGGCGCATCCGCGAGGCAGGGGTCTACTCGGAAATCGTCCCTTTCCAGCTGGCGGAAAAGGCTCTCGACTGGGAGGGCCTGAAGGGCATCATCCTATCGGGCGGCCCGGCCTCCGTCCATGAGGGGGGAAGCCCCCGGGCCCCGGAACGGGTCTTCACACGGGGAGTCCCGGTTCTCGGCATCTGTTACGGCGAGCAGACCCTCTGCGCCCAGATGGGCGGCAAGGTCGAGCCATCCGATCACCGCGAGTTCGGCAAGGCCTTCGTCGAGGTGAAGTCGCCCAATGCGCTGTTCGACGGCGTGTGGAGTGCCGGCGAGCGTCACCAGGTTTGGATGAGCCACGGCGACCGAGTCACCGCCATTCCGCCGGGCTTCAAGGTCATCGCCACAAGCGAAGGCGCCCCCTTCGCGGCCATCGCCGACGAGGCCCGCCAGTTCTATGCCACCCAGTTCCACATGGAAGTGGTCCACACGCCGGACGGCGCACGGCTCCTGCGCAACTTCGCGCTGGAGATCTGCGGCTGCCGCGGCGACTGGTCCATGGCCCATTTCAAGACCGAGATGGTTCATCGCATCAAGAAACAGGTGGGTTTCGACCGGGTGATCTGCGGGCTGTCGGGCGGCGTCGATTCCGCCGTCACCGCGGTGCTGATCCACGAGGCCATCGGCGAGCAGCTCACCTGCATCTTCGTCGACCACGGCCTGATGCGCCTCAACGAGGCAGCGGAAGTCGTGAAGCTGTTCCGCGAGGCCTACAACATCCCGCTCGTGCATGTGGACGCCTCGAAGCTCTTCCTCGAGTCACTGGCCGGCGTCACCGATCCGGAGGTCAAGCGCAAGACCATCGGCAAGCTCTTCATCGACGTCTTCGAGGCCGAGGCCAGGAAGGTGGGCGGTGCCGCCTTCCTGGCGCAGGGCACGCTCTATCCCGATGTCATCGAGAGCGTCTCCTTCAACGGCGGGCCTTCGGTCACCATCAAGTCGCACCACAATGTGGGCGGCCTGCCGGAGCGCATGAACATGAAGCTGGTCGAGCCGCTGCGCGAGCTTTTCAAGGACGAGGTCCGCGCGCTTGGCCGCGAGCTGGGCCTGCCGGAGCATTTCGTTGGCCGCCATCCCTTCCCGGGGCCAGGGCTTGCCATCCGCATTCCGCACGACGACATCACCCGCGAGAAGCTCGACATCCTGCGCAAGGCCGATGCGATCTATCTCGACGAGATCCGCAAGGCCGGGCTCTACGACGCGATCTGGCAGGCCTTCGCCGTGCTGCTTCCCGTCCGCACCGTGGGCGTGATGGGCGACGGCCGTACCTATGACCGTGTGCTGGGGCTTCGCGCCGTCACATCCACCGACGGCATGACGGCGGAATCCTATCCCTTTGACCACGCCTTCCTCGCCCGCGTGGCCACCCGCATCATCAACGAGGTGCGCGGCGTCTCGCGGGTGGTTTATGACGTGACGTCGAAGCCGCCGGGGACGATCGAGTGGGAGTGACGGGGCCCTAGCCCTTGCGCCGCCAGCGTGGCTGAACGATGTTGCCGCGGCGGGCGGCCATGATCAGAATCGCCACACCGGCGGCCGTGCAGACCAGCAAGGCCACGAGAGAGGCCTCCATTCCGAAAGCGCCGCCCGTCAGCAGTTCCGGGCCTTCGAGTCTCGCCTTGAGCAGGCCCGGCTGTTCGAATGCGCCGGACACGGCGCCGGAGAAGACGCCGGCCTGGGTAAAGTTCCACGCCACGTGAAAGCCGATGCATGGCCACAGGCGGCGGGTCAGCATGTAGAGGGCCGCAAGCAGCAGGCCGGCCTCGATGGTGATGGCGAGCGCACCCAGGATATTGCCATCGGCGTTGCCCAGATGCCTGAATCCGAAGAACAGTGCTGATGCCAGCAGCGCAATCCAGCTCCCGAGCATGTCCTCGAGGTTGCGGAAAACGGTGCCCCGGTGCAGCAATTCCTCGAAGACTCCCGAACTCAACGCCATGGCCAGGGCCGGCAGCATCAGCGCCGGTGCATTGACCCCTTCGATACGGTAGATGCCGAGGGTTGCGAGGATCAGCACGCACAGCGCATAAAGCCCGGCTCCGGCCAGCAGTCCCAGCGCAAGCTCACGTCCCATCTTCGGCAATGCAAGTTCGCTGACCGCGCGCTGCTCGACGATCCGGACGAAGGCGGCATAGACAGCCAAGCCGAGGATGGCCATCAGCAAGGCTATTCCGACGGCCATCAGCGGCCGATCGGCAAATGTGACTCCCCAGAGCCCGTTGCTCACGCCTGCCAGGAGGAACAGCACGGGGCCTAGCAGCAGGAGCCGCACAAGCGGAAAATGCAGGACGCGCAGCCAATGGGCTCCGGAGGGAGTTGCACGATCCCTCATGCGGCCACGCCAGGCTGGACGTCTCGGCTCACGATGCCTTTGTGTCGACGCCGTTCATGTCCCGCGATTCCACGGTGCTGGCACAATGTGGCCGCGGCGCATGGCGATCACCAGCATGACCACGCCGGTGGCGGTGCAAAGGACAAGCGCAAAGATCGACTGTTCCATTCCAAACGTGCCGCCTGTGAAGAGACTCGGTCCTTCGATCGTCTTCTGTAACAGGCCCGGCAGCTTGACCCCGCCGGAAACGACGCCGGAGAAGACGGCCGACTGCACATAGTTCCACACGATGTGAAACCCGATGGCGATCCACAAGCGCCGCGTGACCAGATAGGCAGCGGACAGTAGCAGGCCGGCCTCGATGGCGATGTAGATGGCTCCCGCCATCGTGCTTTCGGGATTGAGCAGATGGACCAGGCCAAAGGCCAGTGACGAGACGACAATCGCGATCCAGCTCCCCGCCATGTCCTCGACCGAACGGAACAGAACGCCGCGAAACAGCAGCTCCTCGAAAACGCCCGACTTCACCGCCATCGCCACAGCCGGGATCATGTAGGACAACGGGTTCAGCCCCTCGATGCGATACATGCCGAACAGCATCAGCAGCAGCACGCACGCCGTATAGAGCCCGGCACCGATCAGCGCACCGATGGCCCATTCGCGACCCGCTCCAGGCAGGGAGAGTTCGGTCACCGCGCGGCGTTCGATGAGTTTCCCCCACGCCACGTAAATGGCCATCACTGCCAGCGACATGGCGATCGCAATGGCGACCCCGACAATGGCATTGTCCTTGAACTGCTCTATGCGGCCTTCCGTCCAGGCCATCAATTGGAAGACGATGGCGCCCAGAACGATCAGGCGGGTGAGGGGGTATTGCAGGATGCGTAACCAGAGCGCGGTACCCTGTTGTGTGGCTTCAGACATGACCGGACCTTGCTGCATAGGAAATCACCTGCACTCTGCGGCGTCATGAATATCCGAGCGCTGCTCGGTTTCTGGATTGCCATTTTCAACAAGTTTATCCGTAAGCTGATTATCCACGCTTCAGTTCTCCCTTCATGCTGCAGCTGGCGGCTGACCCGTGGCCGGGCGGAGTCTGAACGGCCGATCGCGCGGTTCATCTGCATCCCGATCGGCTGCGGCAATTGCCCCGAAGGCCATCACCGCGGTCTCTGTTTCGTCCTGTCCCCGACTGCAGGCCAAACGCTGGCGATCTTGCTTTCCCTCTCCCTGAAATGCAATTGTTTTCCGGTTCCAGGACAGGGGCGGTGCGGACTGCTTCATGCTGGTACGCAGCTCTTTGGCGAAGCAGCATGCGATCGCGGGACCGGACTCGAAAGAGACCATGCCGCTGCGAAGCGAGGATCTGCGGAACAGGGCGGTCGTGATCTCGCCGACTCGGGGATCGGCAGGGCGCAGCCGGCAGCGGCCGGGCGGGGGAGAGATGATGTTGCGGCTTGATGAATC
>JAPLOT010000069.1 GCA_026400595.1 Alphaproteobacteria bacterium
GGGCCATGCCCGGTCGCTGGCCGAACTGGCGCGGCGCGCCGGCCTCGACGGCGTGGTCTGCAGCCCGCATGATCTCGTGGGCATCCGTCACGATCTGGGGCGCGATTTCCTCACGGTCGTTCCCGGCATCCGTCCGGCTGAAGCGTCGGTGCAGGACCAGAAACGGGTCGCCACGCCTGCCGCCGCCATCGCCGCAGGAGCGGATATCCTCGTCATCGGCCGGGCCATCACGGGTGCGGCCGATCCGGCCAAGGCGGCACGGGACATTCTTGCGGGCCTCCATGCCCGCTGAGGTCAAGATCTGCGGCCTGTCGACGCCCGAGACGCTGGAGGCGGCCATCGCCGCCGGCGCCGACTTCGTGGGATTGATGTTCTTCGCCAGGTCGCCCCGCAATCTATCGCTTGCGACGGCGCGCGACCTCGCCAGCATCGCGCGCGGCCGCGCCCGGATCGTTACCGTCACGGTCGATGCCGACGATGCCCTGATCGCGGCAATCGCGGCGGAGGTGAAGCCGGACTTCGTGCAATGCCATGGCGCCGAGCCGCCGGAGCGGCTCGGCTGGATACGCGCCACCCATGGCCTCGCGGCCTACAAGGTCCTCAAGGTGCGCGAGGAAGCCCACGTGGCGCGGGCGCAGGCCTATGCTGGTGTCTCGCCCTTCGTCATGTTCGACGCCCTGCCGCCCGAAGGGGCCGTCCTCCCCGGTGGCAACGGACTTGCTTTCGACTGGACCATCCTCGAACACGCGCCGCGGCCATTCATGCTGGCGGGAGGCCTGACGCCCTCCACTGTTGCCGAGGCCATCCGGGTCACCGGCGCGGCGATGGTCGATGTTTCCTCCGGCGTCGAATCCGCGCCCGGCGTCAAGGATATCGGACTGATCCGGAAATTCATTGAGGCGGCGAAGCGAGCCGGGTAGAACCCTCCCACGTATTGCCAGGCGGCGTGGTATCAGCCCGCCCGCACAACAGGGTATTCAGGCACCAACAATGAACCACACTGCACCAAATTCCTTCCGTACCGGCCCGGACGAGAACGGTCTCTTCGGCATTTATGGCGGCCGCTTCGTGGCCGAGACGCTGATGCCGCTTATCCTGCAGCTTGAGCAGGCCTACAAGGACGCCAAGGCCGATCCGAGCTTCCAGGAAGAGCTCGACAGTTTCCTCGAACACTATGTGGGCCGGCCATCGCCGCTCTACTTCGCCGAGCGCCTCACCGAGCACCTCGGCGGGGCCAAGATCTATTTCAAGCGCGACGAGCTGAACCATACCGGCGCACACAAGATCAACAACGTGATGGGCCAGATCCTGCTCGCCCGCCGCATGGGCAAGAAGCGCATCATCGCCGAGACCGGCGCCGGCCAGCATGGCGTGGCCACCGCCACCGCCTGCGCCCGCTTCGGCCTCGAATGCATCGTCTACATGGGCGAAGTCGACATGGAGCGGCAGAAGCCCAATGTCTTCCGCATGAAGCTGCTGGGCGCCGAGGTGGTGCCGGCCAAGTCGGGTTCGCGCACGCTGAAGGACGCGCTCAACGAGGCGCTGCGCGACTGGGTAGCCAATGTCGAGGACACCTTCTACTGCATCGGCACGGTGGCGGGCCCGCATCCCTATCCGGAAATGGTGCGCGACTTCCAGTCGGTCATCGGCCGCGAGACCAAGCAGCAGATGCTGAAGCGCGAAGGACGCCTGCCGGACTCGCTGGTCGCCGCCATCGGCGGCGGCTCGAACGCCATGGGACTCTTCCATCCCTTTCTCGACGACAAGGAGGTGGAGATCTACGGCGTCGAGGCGGCGGGCCTTGGCCTCAAGACCAAGACGAAGCATGCCGCCTCCATCACCGGCGGCCGGCCCGGCGTGCTGCATGGCAACCGCACCTATCTGCTGATGGACGATGACGGCCAGATCATCGAGGGCCATTCCATCTCGGCCGGCCTCGACTACCCCGGCATTGGCCCGGAACACTCCTGGCTGCATGACATGAAGCGCGTGGAATACGTTTCGGCCACCGACAAGGAAGCGCTGGCCGCCTTCCAGCTCTGCTGCAGGCTCGAGGGCATCATCCCGGCGCTGGAGCCCTCGCATGCGCTGGCTCATGTCATGAAGATCGCCCCAAAGAAGCCGAAGGATCATCTCATGGTGATGAATCTCTGCGGCCGCGGCGACAAGGACATCTTCACGGTCGCGGATGTGCTCGGGGTGAAGCTGTGAGCCGCATCGAACGCCGCTTCGCGGCCCTCAAGGCGGAAGGCCGCGCAGCCCTTGTCACCTTCGTGACCGCGGGCGATCCCGATTACGAGACCTCGCTGAAGATCATCAAGGGCCTGCCCAGGGCTGGTGCCGACGTGATCGAGTTTGGCATGCCCTTCACCGACCCCATGGCGGACGGCCCGGCGATCCAGGCCGCGGGGCTTCGCGCGCTGGCGGCGGGCCAGACCATGAAGAAGACGCTCAAGATGGTGAAGGAGTTCCGCAAGGACGACCAGGATACGCCGGTCGTCCTCATGGGCTACTACAATCCGATCTATGTCTATGGTGTCGACAAGTTTCTTGCCGATGCCAAGGCCGTCGGTGCCGACGGATTCATCATCGTCGACCTGCCGCCGGAGGAAGACCAGGAATTCTGCCTGCCGGCGCTCAAGGCCGGCATGAACTTCATCCGGCTGGCGACGCCCACCACCGATGACGCGCGTGCGCCGGTCGTCTTCCGCAACACAAGCGGCTTCGTCTACTACGTCTCGGTTCTCGGCATCACCGGCACCAAGGCGCCCGACCTCAAGAGCGTCAAGGCCAATGTCAACCGCCTGCGCAAGCACACAACGCTCCCGATCTGCGTCGGCTTCGGTGTCAAGACTGCCGAACAGGCGCGTGCCATCGCCAAGGATGCGGATGGCGTGGTGGTCGGTTCGGCACTGGTCGGCGCCATTGCCGCGAGCCTCACAAAAGCCGGAAAACCCACCTCAAAGACGGCAAAGGCCGTGCATGAGCTGGTGGCCAGCATCGCGCGCGGCGTGAGGAAATGACCGCATGAACTGGATCAAGAACTTCGTCCGACCGAAAATCCGCTCCATCCTCGGCGACAAGCGCGAGGTGCCGGAGAACATGTGGGTGAAGGATCCCGACTCCGGCCAGATGGTCTTCTACAAGGACCTCGAGGCGAACCAGTTCGTCATGCCGCCGTCGAACTATCACATGCGCATGCCGCCGGAAGACCGGCTAAAGGCCACCTTCGACAATGGCGCCTATGACCGCATCGCCATGCCCCAGGTGCCGGCCGATCCGCTGAAGTTCCGCGACGAGCGGAAATATGCCGACCGCATCAAGGAAGCCCGCAGCAAGACCAACGCCGAGGACTGCATCCAGGCCGGCCATGGCACCCTCGACGATGTGCCGGTCACCGTGGCGGTGCAGGACTTTGCCTTCATGGGCGGTTCGCTGGGTCTTGCAGCGGGTGAAGCCATCATCACCGCCATGCGCGCGGCGGTGGCGCGCAAGACGCCTTTCATCTTCTTCGTCTCCTCGGGCGGTGCCCGCATGCAGGAGGGGGTCCTCTCGCTCATGCAGCTGCCGCGCACAACCGTGGCGGTTCAGGATCTCCGGGCCGCCGGCCTGCCCTATATCGTGGTACTCACCCATCCGACGACCGGCGGCGTCACGGCCTCCTATGCCATGCTGGGCGACGTTCACATCGCCGAACCCGGCGCCCTCATCGGCTTTGCCGGCCAGCGTGTCATCGAACAGACCATCCGCGAGAAGCTGCCCGAGGGCTTCCAGCGCGCCGAGTACCTGCAGGAACACGGCATGGTGGACATGGTCGTGCACCGTCACGAGATGCGCGACACGCTCTCGCGAATCGTCCGTATCCTGATGAGGGTGCCAGATCGCAGCCTGCCGGAGACGGCCCTCGTTGCCCTGGCGGACTGACGCCGTCGCCATGGCGCTCAGCGATGCCATCCTGACGCGGCTGCTCACGCTGCATCCCAAGATCATCGACCTCAGCCTGGGGCGCATGGAGCGGCTTCTGGCGATCCTTGGCCATCCCGAACGCCAACTGCCGCCGGTCATCCATGTGGCCGGCACCAATGGCAAGGGCTCGACGGTTTCCTATCTCCGCCACATGATGGAAGCCGCAGGCCTGACGGTTCATGCCTACACCTCGCCGCATCTGGTGAGATTCCATGAGCGCATCCGGGTGGCGGGCGCGCTGATTTCCGAGGCCGATCTCGCAGCCCTGCTGGAAGAATGCGAAGCGGCAAATGGCAGCGAGCCCATCACCTTCTTCGAGATCACCACCGCGGCGGCCTTCCTCGCCTTCAGCCGGACCCCGGCGGACTATCTGTTGCTGGAAGTGGGGCTGGGCGGCCGGCTGGACGCGACCAACGTCATCGCCAGTCCCGCGGTCGCTGTGATCACCACCATCGACTACGACCACCAGCAGTACCTGGGCGATACGCTGACCCTGATCGCTGCGGAAAAGGCCGGCATCCTGAAGCGCGGCCGGCCGGCCGTGATCGGCGTCCAGCCCGACGAAGCGCGCGAGGTTCTGGTGCGGGCGGCCGAACGCCTGCGCTGCCCGATGGCCGTCGCCAACCAGGACTGGCAGGCCTTCGAACAGCATGGCCGGCTCGTTTTCCAGGACGAAAACGGCCTGCTCGACCTGCCGTTGCCGCAGCTGCGTGGCCGTCATCAGATCGACAATGCCGGCAATGCCATTGCCGCGCTGCGGCTGCTCGACGATGACCGCATCACGGAT
>JAPLOT010000521.1 GCA_026400595.1 Alphaproteobacteria bacterium
GATGTGCGGATCCTGTGAACGGGACTGGAAGCTCGTTTCCGGTTCCGTCGGCAATATCCTGGGCCGGCCATTGCGCCGCCGGAATGTCAGCGGGATGAAGACGCGAATGCTGTCGTTCGAGTCAGTCATTACTCAGCCGCCTCCAGACTTGTTGTGGCAGTCATGTCGTGGACCAGCCTTGCAAAGCCGTAGTTGTGGAGATCGACGGCGATCCCAGCCGGACCGACCGTGACCCTGTCCACGATCAGCCGGACGATCCGGGCCTGCTCGGCGGGGAACAGGGCATGCCAGACATCATTGAAGCGGCGGAGTGCCTCAATGATCGCCCCCTCATCCACCCTGACTCCATCCTGCTGGATTGCCGCGATCACCCTGGCGGCCTCCTGGGGCGCAGAGACTAGACGGCGCATCTCGGCAATGACAACGCCTTCAACCATGGCCGCTGACAGGCGCACAGGCCAGGAGTCTGCTGGCGTCTCCCGGTTCCGGATCAGATCCATCGACGTGTAATAGTGGTAGAGCCGCTCGCCCTTGCGGGTGTAGGTCGGCGTCATCGCCGTGCCGGCGGCTGTGAAGATCATGCCCTTGAGCAGTGCCTCGGAGCCGTTCCGGTTCTTCGCACCTCGCTCGCGAGGGCTTTCTTTCAGGATGGCATGGACTGCGTCCCATAGGTCCTGGGTGATGATGGCTTCATGCTCACCAGGGTAGGACGTTCCCTTGTGGACCGCCTCGCCAAGATAGACACGATTGTTGATGAGCTTGTAGATGAACCCCTTGTCAATGCGTTTGCCGCGCTTGTTGCGGACATTTTCTGCCTGCAGCGCTCGCGCGAGGGTGGATGCCGATCCGAGTGCGACGAAGCGTTCGAAGATCATACGCACGGTCGCGGCCTCGGCTTCGTTGATCACGAGCTTGCGATCCCTGACGTCGTAGCCCATTGGTACAAAACCACCCATCCACATGCCGCGCTTGCGGGATGCCGCGAACTTGTCGCGGATGCGTTCACCGATGACTTCACGCTCAAACTGGGCGAAACTGAGCAAGATGTTGAGCGTGAGCCGCCCCATGGATGTGGTGGTGTTGAACGACTGCGTGACAGAGACGAATGTGACATTGTTCCGATCGAAGACTTCCACCAGCTTGGCAAAGTCCATGAGTGAGCGCGACAGGCGGTCGATCTTGTAGACGACGATCACGTCGATGAGCCCGGCTTGAATATCGGCCAGCAGCTGCTTCAGCGCCGGTCGGTCCAACGTGCCACCAGAGAAGCCACCATCGTCGTATCGGTCGCGGATGGCGGCCCAGCCTTCCGCTTTCTGGCTGACGACATAAGCCTCGCACGCCTCCCGCTGCGCCTGGAGGGAGTTGAACTCCATGTCGAGTCCCTCCTCGGAGGATTTGCGGGTGTAGATGGCACAGCGCGAGCGCTTCGGAATCATGTTCACGGACGGCGTGCTCATGTGCCGCCCCTCTGCTTGTCGCGGAAGCCGAAGAAGCGGAACCCGTTCCAGTTCGTGCCCGTGATGGCTTTCGCCACGGCGGAGAGGGACTTGAACTTCCTGCCGTTCAGTTCATAGCCGTCATGGCGCACGGTGACCGTGTGCTCGGTGCCATTCCACTCGCGAACGAGCTTCGTGCCCGGCAGCGGGTTGCGTGCGTCGTAGGCCATTCCCTTCCGTGTGATTTTGCCTTCGACCTCATCTGCAAGAAGGTCCAGCATTCGGCGGGTATCGCGGCTCAAGCCGCCATAGGTCAGCTCCTGGATCCGATAGCCGATCCTGAGTTCCAAAAACGCACGCGCATTGTTGGGTGCCGCCGTGCCGAACAGGTCTTCCCATTTGGCCTTCAGCTCGTTGACCGACAGGCGCTGCAACGCTGCCAGCTGCGCTAGGACGGTGCCGTCTGTTTGGCCATCCTCCCCCGGCCGCGGCAGGGCCTGGGGTTTGGGTTTCGTCGCAGATTTCATCATCGGCCTCCGGCTCGGTTGCGCTGTTTGCGACGAGCAACACCGCTCTTCAGGGGCGAGAAGTCGACGAAACTGTCTCTGCCGGGCGCAGATAAAGAACTGGACTGTTCGGGCAGGATGCGTCTCAGGCCGGCAGCCAGAATGCGGGCCAGTTCGGCTTTACGCTCGGCGGCCGTCATGCGGGTGGGGTCTAGAGGGCTTTGCATGCTGATGGTTTTGCCTAGTCATCATCAGCAGCCGCTACCTTCGAAGCGGTGACGATGAAAAACCGTTCCCGACCGGAACGGTTTCACCCGGCTGAGATCGAGACGGCCTTGAGCAGACGATTTTGCTTTTGGGCAGTTGACGGGCGACACAAGCGTTTCCGCGACTCTGCCGCCCAACGAACCGCTCCACAACCGGTAAACCATTGGAATACTGAATGGATCACAATATCTGCGCAGGCCTGAAACGGGTGGGTTGAACCGTTCAAGTGTTCTTGTTATGTTCCCTTTCCTCAGCGAGGGAGTGCACGATGTTCATCGAAAAACTGGACCGCCACCACTGGACCCTCGACCAGGCCAAGCAGCATATTGCCAAGCTCATTCTGGCCCAGCGCGAGCGGGAGGCGGCAGCGCCCGGAGCCACCCAGAGACCGGAATGGGCCAAGCCTGAAGATCCGGCGAAGCAGAGCCTGGACGACGCGAGGGGCGAACTTTTCACGGCGCTGCGGGATGGCGATCTTCACGCCACGGGCCGTCTATCGGAACAGCGCCGGGAGCGCTATGCGGCCGGATATTCGCGATGGGAGTTCCACTCCGGTTATCACCAGCCGATCAGTCCCGCGCATTGGCGTGAGGGTCACCTCGGCCTCTTCGACAAGAACCTCGAATTCCTCCAGGGGGATTTCATAGACATGCGCGTGCCCCGCTTCATGGTGCTGGCGATATGGCCTGAACCTCCGGCCGAAGCGGAGCAATGGAAACCGAGAACGGTGACGCCCTACACCACGCCCTATCTTGAACTAATGCACGGCGCGATCATGGCACATGGCATCACGGTCGAACATCAAGGCAAGAAGGAAGCACTTGTCGCATGGTACATGCAGCAAAAAGTTGATGACGAACCACTCTCGAACAATCTCGCTGATGCGATGGCGACGCTGATCCGCCTGCCGCATGCCCAGCGCGGCGGCGCGAAGCGCATGATCGGACCGGATCTTCGCGAGACAGTCTGACCCGCCAACAAACCTGCGTTGTTCTTGTGCGAAGCAATCCAACTGAGAGTCCTGCTCGGGGCACAAGAACAGGTCTGCTGACTTCACTCGTCTTGTGACGTCAGCGCTGTTCGGCAGCCAGAAGCGTATTCTCGGCAATGGTCATGGCGAGCGGCAGATTTTCCAAAGGTTCGTTCCCGAGAAACAGTTTCGCAACCAATGCCATGTCACGCGCGAGATTGGGATCCTCTTCCGAGACGATGAATGAACCCCAGGCGAGAAGTTCGCCCCATCTGGTGCGCCGCGGGCTGATCACCGCCTCAAGGACATAGCGTTTTCGGACGGCCTTGGCACCCTTGGGAATGGCGCGGGCCCCGGCTTCGGTGAGGCCTTCAAACCACGAGTCGAACATCATGTGCTGCTGTGGCCAATGCCATGACGCGGCAATAGCCTTCTTGACTGCAGCATCCTGGTTCTCTGACGCTCCGGTCTCCGCCATGATCCGATCGACAAGCGCCACAGCATCCACATGCTCCGGGGTGATGGAGTCCAGTCCAATGGCCTCAATCACACGAAGCAATTCAAACGGAATCTGTTGGCCGCAGCCTGCATTCACGGCAAGACCATGGCGCAGAAGCGCTGCGACGCTTTCGAGCGATGATTCATACGCATCCGTTTGGACGAAGATTTGATCGAGAAACTGATCGGCTTCAGCTTGCGTCATGTCAGGGCTTACCCAGGCTTCGCGGATCCCAAAGCCATGCTTGATGAGAATGTTGGCAAACGAGCTTGATTTTCTCTGCCGCAGCCGGATGTGAATGCTCTGCGCTCCAGCACCGTCTGGTGCCGTCACGACGATTTCGTGAGGTTGCAGCTTTGCGGGCGCCGAAGGGGCAGCACCTTTCTGTCGGGCAGTTCGGACAATGGAATCGACAGCCGGCCGCCTGTCTTCGCCAATCCAGTTCCGAATCTGGATCAGCCGGTTGACGGTATCTCCGGAAACAAAGCCTTGTACCGCGGCTTGTGCGAGGGAGTCCGTCATAACCTTTGAGACAGCATCATCCTGGTCCAGAAGCCAGCCTGCCGCAGCCTCACGCAGGATTTCGCTTCTCATGAATGGCAGCATCCCGATCATGGCAGGCCTCGTATGAGACGGGATACGGCTTAACAGCTCCAGCAGCTGCTCGTGCACAAGGAAGGGATCACCTCCGAGAGCAGCCACCATCTCTTCAAGATGCTGTTCGAAGTCCGCAAAGGCCGCCTCGGATGACGCAGGCGGAATGTTCCTGAAGCGGTTCTCCAGTATTACTTCGAAATCGTCTCCGAGAGGCAGTTTCGCTTGCGCGAAGGCACCCGCGATCACGTCGATTGCCAAGGTGGATGCGTTCTCCTTTTGGGCATTCGCAGTGGCATGTTGCCTGACTTGCTCAATGAGATCCGTTGTGGCCGATCCGTGGCTTTCGGCCTTCCAGCGCTGGACCTCGAGCGTTGTCGCCAG
>JAPLOT010000532.1 GCA_026400595.1 Alphaproteobacteria bacterium
GTGAAGTCGTATTCGACGTAGCGGCTGAAGAAGCTTTCGAGGAAGGCCGTTACCACCCGGCCCTTGTCTTCCGGAATCAGGCGCTTCTTGTCGAGGCGCACATAGCCGCGGATGCGCAGCGTCTCGAGGATGGAGACATAGGTCGAGGGCCGGCCGATGCCAAGCTCCTCCAGCTTCTTGATGAGCGAGGCCTCGGAATAGCGCGGCGGCGGTTCGGTGAAATGCTGGTTGGCGGCAATGCCCTTGACGCCGATCGAGTCGCCGCGCGCCATGAGCGGCAGGCGGCGGGCGTCCTCGTCCTCGCCGTCGTCGAGGTCTTCGTGATAGACCTTCAGGAAGCCGTCGAACTTCACCACCGAGCCATTGGCGCGGAAGCTGTAATTCTTGCCGTCGCGGCCCGTGGTGCCGATGTCGGCAGTGGTGCGCTCGAGTGCGGCACTCTCCATCTGGCTGGCGACGGTGCGTTTCCAGATCAGATCGTAGAGTGCGAGCTGATCGGCGTCGAGCGCCCTGCGCAGCGAGGCCGGGTGGCGCGAGACTTCGGTCGGCCGGATGGCCTCATGGGCCTCCTGCGCATTCTTGGCCTTGCTGGTGTAGTGGCGCGGGACCGAAGGCAGATAGGGTTCGCCGAAGGTCTTGAGAATGGCGTTGCGCGTGGCGGCAATGGCTTCCGGCGCCATGTCCACGCCATCGGTTCGCATGTAGGTGATGAGGCCCACCGTCTCGCCGCCGATGTCGATGCCCTCGTAGAGGCGCTGGGCCAGCTGCATGGTGCGCGACGACGAGAAGCCCAGCTTGCGCGAGGCCTCCTGCTGCAGCGTCGAAGTGCGGAAGGGCGGGTAGGGATGGCGCTTGGCCGGCTTGGATTCGAGACTGTCGACCTTGAAGGGCTGGCCCTTCACCGCCTGCTCGATGGCGCGGGCCGAGGCCTCGTCAGCAAGGTCCAGCTTGCCAAGTTTCTTTCCGTCGATGGCGTTGAGGCTGGCCTGGAATTCGCCACCCTGCGGGGTGGTGAAGGTCGCATCGATGCTCCAGTACTCCTGGGCCCGGAAGGCTTCGATCTCGAGTTCGCGGTCGCAGATCAGGCGCAGCGCCACCGACTGGACGCGGCCGGCCGACCGTGACCCCGGCAGCTTGCGCCACAATACGGGCGACAGCGAAAACCCGACGAGATAGTCCAGCGCGCGGCGGGCAAGATAAGCATCCACTAGGTCTGCATCGACATCCCTGGGATGTTGCATTGCCTCCAGGACAGATTGCTTGGTGATCGCGTTGAAGACGACACGCTTCACGTCCTTGCCCTTCAGCGCGCCCTTCTTTTTCAGAACCTCCAGCACGTGCCAGGAAATGGCCTCGCCCTCGCGGTCGGGGTCGGTCGCCAGGATCAGGCGGTCGTCGGACTTCAGGGCTGTCGCGATGTCGGCCAGGCGCTTGGCGGACTTGCCATCGACCTCCCAGGACATGTCGAAATCCTCGTCTGGCCGGACGGAGCCGTCCTTCGCCGGCAGGTCGCGGACATGACCGTAGGAGGCCAGAACGGTGAAGTCCTTGCCCAGATACTTGTTGATGGTCTTGGCCTTGGCCGGAGATTCGACGACGACGACTGTCATTCAGGGTCCTGATCTAACGTGCCAGCCTCATATAGGCATCCATTGGGGCCTGCAAGCAGACCAAATCGGCGTGATTTACGCCGAAATACAAGCAGGAGTTGCTTAATATGCGGGCACACACCTATATAGTGTGTGCATTCAGAATTGTTGGAGACGACTGCGATGAAGATGAGGCTGACACGCGCCCAGTCTTCCGAGCCAGAACCTGCCGGACATGCGGCGTCAGGCAAGGCCAATCCGGACTTGAGCCGCCGCGACGTGGCCGACTACATCGCCGACATGACCCTTCAGCTCAGCCGTCTGGCGCGATCGGCCGGGCTGACCACCGTCATGGTCCCGCTCGAGTTCGCTTACTACGAAGCCTTCGCGGTGGCCAACAAGGTCGAGATTCCGCCTGAGGAACTTCGCTATCTCAAGACCTTGTAAGAGGCCTGCCGAAGCTTCACCCAGACGCCGGACGGCTCCGACAAGCCCACGTGAGATCGACGCCTAGTGGAGGCGCCACTCCTGGTCGACATGCTTCAGCTGAACGGGTCCGACGATCCCGGCATGTGCCACCCGCACCGAGGCCAGCGGCCCGTCGAGGTTGTGTGACCAGAAATCGAGGAATTTGATGAGCTTGGGGAACTTCGGCGCCAGATCGTAGTCCTGCCAGATGTAGGTCTGCAGGATCTCGCGGTAATCGGGCATGCGATACATGATCTCGGCTGTGGTGAGACTCCAGCCACGCAACTGACAGGCAAAGTCTTGATCGCTCATCTCGTTCCCTCCGTGAGTCGTAGCGACGAACCCTCCAATACCAGTTCAACTCGATCATGCGGTCAAGTGCATGAATGAAGAATTAATGTTTGAAATCAGCGTGTTGGCAGTCACTCTTGATGAGTGCTGCTAAGGTGCCCAAAGATTGGCCATCTTGGCATCGGCGAGCGCGAAGCAGCCGGCGATGGTGGGGCTCAGCGGAAGGTCCCGATAGGCGCCGATCGCACCTTCCCGTTCCAGCCGGCCCGCGAGACCGGGCTGCTCGTCCGCCACCACCCAGATGAAGCCGAAGGCGGTTTCACGGATCGGGCGGGCGCCGGCGCGGGTGATGCTGGCAAAGGCCTGGTCACCGGTGGTTCCCGGCTCGAAGACCGCCAGCATCGTGCCGCTGGCCTCGGCCGGCAGCGCCGCATGGCGCATGACGACGGCCATGACCGAGATCCATATGGCCAGCCCGCCCAGGAAGAGCGACAGGGCCAGCCGGTGACCGGGCCAGGCCCTCATGGCTAGGCCGCGGCGAATTTCGGGTTGCGCTGCTCGCGGATCGGAAGGTTGACGATGGCCGCGAATATCCCCAGCGCCACCCCCATCCACCACACGGGGCCATAGCTGCCGAGCTGGTCGTAGAGGCGTCCGCCCAGCCAGACGCCGAGGAAGGACCCGATCTGATGGCTGAGGAAGACAAAGCCATAGAGGGTCGCCATGTAGCGGGTCCCGAACATCACGGTGACGAGGCCCATGGTCAGCGGCACGGTGGAAAGCCAGAGCAGTCCCATCGATGCCGTGAAGATGATCGTCGTCAGCGGCGTGATCGGCAGCAGGATAAAGGCGGCAATGGAGATGGAGCGCAGAAGGTAGATGATACTCAGCGGGATGCGCTTCTCGCCGCGTCCGCCGATGATTCCCGAAACATAGGAGCCCACCACGTTGAACAGGCCGATGGCGCCGATGGCAAGGCCGGCGAACTCCTTCGAGATGCCGTGCTCGGCAAGATAGGGGGGCAGATGCACGGTGATGAAGGCCAGCTGGAAGCCGCAGACGAAGAAACCCGCCACCAGCAGCAGATAGGAACCATGGCCGAAGGCGGTGCCGATGGCTTCACGAATGGTCATGTCGGCCTCGCCCTGTTGCGGCCGGCCGGCGGTTCGGTTCTGCACCATTAGCGGCAGCGCGAAAACGATGATGACAAGCGTGGAAGCTGCCAGAACAATGAGCGCATTCTGCCAGCCATAGGCGGCGATCAGGGCTCCGGTCAGTGGCGCGAAGATGAACTGGCCGAAGGAGCCCGCTGCCGTGGCGATGCCGAAGGCCCAGGACCGCTTCTCGGGTGGCACGATGCGGCCCAGCGCTGCCATCACGATTCCGAAGGACGACAGCGCAACGCCGATGCCGACCAGAATGCCGCCGCCGATGTTGAACATGACGGGCGTGGAGGTCAGCGCCATCATCAGCGTGCCGATGGCATAGAACACCGCACCCAGCATCAGAACGCGGGCCGCGCCATAGCGGTCGGCGAGAGCGCCGGCGATTGGCGTTGCAATGCCCCACAGGAGGTTCTGCATGGCAATGGCGAAAGAGAAGATCTCGCGCGGCCAGCCATTGGCCTCGGAGATCGGCGCGGTGAAGAGGCCGAAGCTTGACCGCACGCCGAAGTTGACCATGGCCACAAGGCAGCCCGCGACGACGACAATGACCGGCGCGTAGTACCAGCGGCTGGGAACGAGAGTTTGCGTCATGGAGAAGTGCTAGGTGACGCTGGCGGCGTTGCCAAGCGCGTTTTGCGCATATGCGGGCCGAACTGGGCGATGGCGACCCCGGCAATGATCAGGCTGCCGCCCAGCAGCAGCGGCCAGGTCAGTTGCTCGCCCAGCAGCAGGATTCCGCCGATGGCCGCGACGATGGGCTGGACGTAGAGGAAGACGCCGGCGATCGAGCTTTCCATATGGCCAAGCGCATAGTTCCACGCCGTGGTGGCAAGGAAGGTCCCGAAGATGACGACAAAACCCACGGCCAGCCATTCCGTGGTGCCCATGTCTGCGAGAACCTGCGGCATGTCGGGTGTCACGAAGAGCGCCATGGGGAGTGCGGCGATGCCCATGGCGAGGCAGGCCACCTCGAAGGATCCATACTTCCGCGAAACCGGCTGGATGACCACGGTGTAGATGCCCCAGCCCATGGTGCTTGCCGTCACCATGAGCAGGCCGGCGAGGCCGACATCCGCGGCTGGCAGCAAGGTACTGCCCAGCATCAGCGCCGCGGTTCCGAGCATGGCCACGGCCATGCCCGTGATGAGCCATCCGGTCAGCTTGTCCCCTGCCAGCAGCACGGCGAAGAGCGCGATGAAGACCGGTTCCAGCCCGAAGATCAGGCCGGTCCAGCTGGCGGGAACGGACTGCATGCCATAGGCTGCCAGGATCTGGTAGCCGAGGTTTCCGGCAAGGGCGGCGATTGCGATGCGGATCCAGTCGCGTGGCGCAATGCGCCTTACCCCGATGGCAGTGAGAATGACGATGGCGAGGAGGCCAGCCGGAAAGAGGCGCAGCACCATCGCCGTCTGGGGAGACAGCTCCAGCACCAGATAGCGCATGGCCACCGGGATGAGCCCCCACATGGTCACGGCAAAGAGGATCGCGGCCAGCGCAGTGGTCTTGCCCTTGAGCTTCAGCAGGGGCCCGAACTGTGCGATGGCAACGCCAGCCAGGATCATTGTCCCGCCCAGCATCATGCCCGGTGTGATCGTCTCGCTCAGCATGAGGCCGCCGGCCGCAACGCCGATGATCGGAACCAGATAGATGAAGGCGCCCGCCGCAGCCGCAGGCAGTCGCGATGCGCCATAGTTCCAGGTGATGGTGGCGATCAGCGTCGACAGGATCGAGATATAGGCCATGTCCAGCCAGTTGCGTGGCGTCATGGCCATGACCGTGTCGACGGTCGATGGCCGTGCCAGCATCGGTATCATGATCAGCGAGGCGATGATGATGGAGAGTGCGGTGATGCTGTAGGAACCGTATTTCCGGATCAGCGGCTTGGCCGCGACGACATAGATGGCCCAGGCGAGGCCGCAGAGAAAGATGAAGACGCTGCCGGCGATGAAGCCGGCGGAGTCGCCTGACAGCCCAAGGTCGCGCCAAACCAGCAGCACGGTTCCGGTGAAGCCGACCGCCAGGCCCAGCATGGCGATGGGTGTGAGCTTCTCGCGGGCGATGAGCGCGCCCGTGGCAGCGATCAGCAGGGGCTGCGTCCCGATGATCAGGCTGCCCAGACCGGCCGAGACAAGTTCGAAGCCGAAGGCGGAACCCAGATTGTAGCCGACCATGCCGACGGTCGAGATCAGCAGCAGGCGCGGCCAATCCTCGCGCGCGATGCGCCAGCCGCCGAGGATCAGCAGCCCGATCGCATAGACGATGGCCACGATGGTGTAGCGGATGACGATATGGTCGGACGGACCCAGCGCCACCGAGAGGCTGCGGATGAAGACCGGCCCCACGCCCCAGACGATGACGGTGAAGAGCAGGGCGAGGAGGGCCTGGACCTGCATCGGCTCAGCGCCGCGAGAACAGGCTTGGTCCGAACTGCGCGGCCGCCACCCCGGCCAGCATCAGCAGACCGCCCAGCACGATAAAGATGGTCACCGGTTCCGCCAGGACAAGCGCGCCGCTGGCCACGGCAACGACCGGGATGAGATAGAGGAAGGTGCCGGCCGTTGTGCCCGACAGATGCTTGCTGCCGTAGTTCCACAAGAGCGTTCCGCCGATGCCGCTGGCGAGGACGAGATAGATGAGCTCGGCCCATTGCCGCAGATCGAGGCGCGCGGCGAGCACCGTCAGCGGCTCGTTGGCGGCGCCGATCAGGGGCGGTGCCGCGATCAGCATGGTGATGGCGGTGACCGTGAAGCTGTCGTAGCGGTCAAGCAAGGGCTTGGCGACGATGGTATAGATGGCCCAGCACAGGCAGCAGATCATCAGGTAGAGGATGCCGAGCGGCGGGACCGACGAGGCCTGCGTCGTGGTGAGGTCTTCCCAGAAGAGCACGATGGCGCCAAGCGTGGCGATGGCCACGCCGATGAAGATGAAGCGGTTGAGCTTCTCGCCCAGCAGCAGCGCCGCGAGCAGGGCGATCATGAGGGGCTCGACCATGGTGATGATGGTTCCGAGCCCGGCCGGGACCAGCGCGAAGCCGGCATTCACGAACCAGTTGTAGCCGGCCATGCCGGCCAGGCCCGCGACCAGGAAGCGCGGCCAGTCGGTGCGCGGGATGCGCCAGGTGCCGAGGTAGATCAGGCCGATGACGTTGATCGCACTAAGGATGAC
>JAPLOT010000539.1 GCA_026400595.1 Alphaproteobacteria bacterium
AGAGGATCACCTGGTCCGTGCCCGCGGCAAGGAGGTATTCAGCGGACATGAGCAGATCCTGGATGGTCGCGGCAAGGCCGCGCTTCAGCAGCGATCGCGCGATGATCAGTCGCTGGATCTCGCTGGTGCCTTCCCAGATGCGGTCCACGCGCAGTTCCCGGTAGAAACGCTCGGCCACATTCTCGCGCATGTAGCCGCGGCCGCCGAAGATCTGCACCGCGCGGTCGGCCACACGGCCAGCGGCTTCGGAGGCCAGGAGCTTGGCGATGGAGCAGCGGGCGTGCAGCGACTTCACATCCTCGCCGCGATCATGCGCCGCTGCAGCCTCGTAGGTGACCAGGCGTGCGGCCTGCAGGTCGACGACGGAATCGGCCAGCATGCCCTGGATGAACTGGTAGTTGGCGATCGGCTCGCCCGAGACCACGCGCGTCTTGGCGAACCCGGTCGCCTCCTCGATCAGCCGCTCCATGGCGCCGCAGCAGCGCGCGGCGATCATCAGCCGCTCGCGGCGGAACCAGGCATGGGTGAATCCCATGCCGTCGCCCTCGTCACCGATGCGGTCGCGCAGCGGCACGCGGACGTCCTTGAAGGTGAGGATCGGATGATGGTGGTCGTAGTTGTGCGTATAGGCGGGGCTGCGCTTGATGCTGATGCCCGGTGCATCGGCCGGGCAGAAGAAGAGGCAGTGATCGCCGCTCTCGAGCTTGGCCTGGACGACGATGGTATTGGCATGATTGTGGCTGGTTACGTGCCACTTCTCGCCGTTGATCACGTAATGGTCGCCATCGCGCAGGGCGGTTGCCTCGATCGCGGCGGGATCAGACCCAGCGTTCTCTTCGGTTATGGCGTAGCACAGGTGGATGTCGCCCGTCGTCAGCGGCATCACGTAGCGCGCCACCTGGTCGTCGTTGCAGGCCTCGAACATCCAGTTCTGCGCTTCGGCATAGCACCATCCAAGCGCATTGGTGACGCTGCCGATCGACTCGGTCGCCGCAACCTGCGCCAGCACGGAAAGACCGGGTCCGCCCCGGTCGCGGGGCACGTCCATGCGCGACAGGCCCAGCGCGATCGCCATGCGCTCATGCTTCTTCCGAAGCTCGTCGGAGATGCGGCCGCCGTTCATCTCGGCCTCGACCTCCAGCGGACGAAGCTCGCTGTCGACGAACGACTTGACCTTGTCGCGGAAGGCGCGTGCATCGGGGGGCAGTTCGAAATTCATGGGTTACTCCGACAGGGACTTGAGAATGGCGGCATATCGCGGATGGTCGCGCAGGACATCGAGATCGGAATCGTTCAGCATGTATTCCTTGAGAGATGTGACCGAACGCGGCCCCAGCGCCTGCGCCAGCCGGTCAAGCGCAAGTTCCACTTCGCCGAGAATGGCGAAGGCGCAAGCCAGATTGTAGTGCATGTAGTGATCATCGGGCTCGATGATCACGGCGCGTTCGGCCCAGTCCTTGGTCCGGTCCGTCTCGCCCAACACGGCAAGGAGTCCGGCCCCGAAGGCCAGCGCATCGGCATCGTCCGGCCGCGCGGCGACGGCCTTCTCGGCCCGCGCCAGCGCGGCAAGGGCGGCGGCCTGCGCGTCTTCCATGCGATTCAGCGACTGGTAGCACATGGACTGCAGGCCAAGCGCCCGGAAGTCGTCATTCTTCAGTTCGGCAGCCTTGCCGAAGAGGTCGGCAGCCTGCTCGTAGCGGCCGCGGTTCAGGCAGTTCCGGCCATAGAACAGATAGGCTTCGAAGAGATCCGGCTTGAGGCCGATGGCGGTGATGAAGCAGCTTTCGGCCTCTTCGTATCGTCCGGCCGTGTAGAGCGCCAGGCCCTTGGAGGCATGGGCCTCGGCCAGTTGCGGATTGAGCGCAAGGGCCTTGGCGCTCTGCTCCATGATGTCGTCGACCGAGATGCTGCTGTCGCCCGCATCGAGCAGATGCGAATTGCAGTCGGCGATGCCGGCATGGGCCTCCGCATAGCCTGGGTCGAGGTCGCGCGCCTTCTCGAAGATGTGCTTGGCGATGCGCAGGTAGCGCTTGGTGTGGCCGCGGTGGAAGAAGCCGCGCGCCATGAGATAGTAGCGATAGGCCTCCGGCGTGCCGCGCACCTTTTGGGTGAGCGTGGCGGCCTCGGAGGGCAGCATGCGGATCCGCAGGGCCGCCACGATGCTGCGCGAGATATCATCCTGCAGCGCGAAGATGTCCTTCATGTCGCGGTCGTAGCGTTCGGCCCAGACATGGCCGTTGGTACGGCCGTCGATGAGCTGCGCGGTGATTCGGACCCGGTCGCCCGACCTGCGGATGCTGCCTTCGAGCACGTATTGCACGCCAAGCCGGGTGGCCACGAGATCGATGTCGACGTGCTGGCCCTTGAAGGTGAAGGCTGTGTTGCGCGACACCACGAAGAGCGACGAGATCTTGGACAGGTCGGTGATGATGTCCTCGGTAATGCCGTCGCTGAAGTATTCCTGCTCCGGATCGCCGCTCATGTTCGCGAAGGGCAGGACGACGATCGAGGCTTCGTGTCCTTCGCCACTCTTGCGCCTTGCGCCCTGCGCGCCGCCGGCATTCGGCCGCAGGCGGTAGACCTGCACGGCCCCGGAGATATTGCGCAGGCGCTGCTTTCCGAGATCCTCGAAGTTATAGCTCAGGTGCCGGTTCACATGCTGGTAGACAGTCTCGGAAATGCACACGCCGCCGGGTTCCGAAAGGGCCTGCAGGCGTGCCGCCACGTTCACGCCATCGCCGTAGACATCGTTCTGATCGGCGATCACGTCGGACAGATTGATGCCGACCCGCATGCGCATTTGCAGCGCTTCGGGGACCTCGGCATTCCGTTGATCCGCGGCCGCCTGGACATCGACTGCGAAATGCACGGCGTTCACGACGCTGGCAAACTCCGCCAGGAAGCCGTCGCCCATCTGCTTGATGAGGCGCCCGCCGTGGCGGTCCAGCAGCGGCGCGACAAAGAGATCGTGCCGTGTCTTCAGCTCGCCCAGCGTTCCGTCTTCGTCAAAGCCCATCAGCCGGGAATAGCCGGCGACGTCGGCGGACAGAACAGTTGTCAGGCGCCGTTCCACTCCATGAATCTCCTTGAGAAGTGACCTAGAATAGGCTCCGCTTGAGACCTTAGCAATTTGATTCGGCACCGGATTCCCTTACCTCCGGGTGCGTCGCGCTTGACACCTGCGAGACCGCGGAGGAGACTCGTCATAGGCCGCGCAGTGCGGCCAGCAATTTGGTCCTGCCGATGTCATTTGCCCAGCCCCGTAGCCTGGAGGAGGCCGTATCGCTGTTGTCTGGCGGTGCCGCCACGCTTCTCGCCGGCGGAACAGATCTTTATCCAGCCCATGTCGGGAAGCCCTTGCCCCGGCACGTCGTATCGCTCGGGCGAGTGACCGAGCTGCGCGGGATCAGCCGGCAAGGCGCAGGCTTCCGCCTCGGCGGCGCCACGACCTGGAGCGAGATCGCCGCGGCCAGCCTCCCGCCCGCCTTCGACGCGCTCCGCCAGGCCGCGCGCGAAGTCGGATCGATCCAGATCCAGAACCGTGGCACCATTGCCGGCAATCTCTGCAATGCCTCGCCCGCGGCCGACGGCGTACCGCCGCTGCTGGCGCTCGATGCCGCAGTCGAACTGGCCTCGGCAAATGGAACGCGCCAGTTGCCCCTGTCGGAGTTCATCACCGGCTACCGGCGCACCGCCCGGCAACCAGACGAGATTCTTTCGGCCGTCATCGTCCCGCCCTCTGCCGGCCGTTCGGCCTTCGTCAAGCTGGGCGCGCGGCGCTACCTGGTGATCTCCATCGTGATGGCTGCGGCTTGCGTGGAGATGGCTCCGGATGGGTCGATCGGTTCGGTGCGCGTTGCCATCGGTGCCGCCTCGCCGGTGGCGCAACGCCTGCCGCAGCTTGAACGCGAGCTTGCCGGACTTGCCGCCGGCATACGGCCGTCCTCACGTGTCGCGACCCGGCATGTCGAGTCGCTCAGGCCTATCGACGACGTGCGTGCCGAGGCCTGGTACCGGCGCGATGCGGCAATCCATGTCCTGGGTGCGGCTCTGGACCGGGCCGCGGGATTCGAATCCTCATGAGCGGCGTTTCCTTTCGGTTGAATGGCAGGAACGTCATCAGTGCATCGCCGGCGGTTACCCGGCTCAGCAATGTGCTGCGCGACGAGTTTCGCGCCACCGGCACCAAGTCGGGCTGCGACGCCGGCGACTGCGGGGCCTGCACGGTGCAGATCGATGGCGAGCTCGCCTGCGCCTGCCTCGTTCCGGTTGCGGAGGCCGAGGGCAGGTCCGTTGTGACGGTCGAGGGACTGGCATCGAACACCTCTACGGGGCAGGCACTGCAGGACTCGTTCCTCGCGCAGGGCGCCGCCCAGTGCGGCATCTGCACGCCGGGCATGCTGGTCGCGGCAGCCTATCTTCTCGATCATGAGACGGCGCCATCGCGCGCGCGCATTGCCGATGCACTGTCCGGCGTCCTCTGCCGCTGCACGGGCTATTCCAAGATCGTCGATGCGATTGTGGGCGTGGCCAGCGCACCGTGCAATGTCGCCACGCCGAAGGCAGGCAAGGCGGTGGGCGCGCGCATCGCGCGGCTCGATGGGCATCCCAAGGTGTCGGGGCGGGAGGCCTATGGCGCCGACGCCATTCCGCCGGACGCACTCTTTGTTCGGGCCATCCGTTCGCCCTACCACCGCGCCGGCTTCAGCTTCGGTGACCTTGACGCCTTCATGGCCGCCAATCCCAGCATCATCCGTGTGCTGACGGCTGCGGACATACCCGGCCGCAACATCTTCGGCGTTATTCCGCCCTTCGCCGATCAACCGGTCTTCGCCACCGGCGAGACGCGCTTCCGCGGGGAGGCCGTGGCGGCCATCGTCGGCGAACGCAGCGTCATCCCGGACTTCGACGAGGGCAGCTTTCCGATCGTCTGGACCGAAAGGCCGGCGGTCCTCACCCCGGAGCAGGCGGAAGATCCCTCGGCTGCGCTGATCCACGAGAACCGCCCCGGCAACATCCTGGTGCGCGGCCGTGTGATCCGCGGCGATACGGATACAGCCATCGCAGCGGCCGCAGCGATGGTGGAAGGCGAGTTCTCGACCGGGTTCGTCGAACACGCCTATATCGAACCCGAGGCGGGCTGGGCCCGGCGCGTGAAGGACCGCATCGAAGTGACCGTCTCGACGCAATCGCCCTACCTGGACCGCGACGACGTCGCCGCCATTCTCGGAATCGAGCCTGATGCCGTGAGGATCATTCCCTCCGGCTGCGGCGGCGGCTTCGGCTCTAAGCTGGATCTCTCGGTGCAGCCCTTCGTCGCGCTCGCGGCCTGGCTTCTCGGACGCCCGGCGGCCATGGTCTATACGCGGCCGGAATCCATCGCCTCGACCACCAAGCGCCATCCCGCCCGCATGCGCTCGCGCATGGCTGCGGACGCTGACGGCAGGCTTCTGGCAATGGAGTTCGATGGCACCTTCAATACGGGCGCCTATGCGTCATGGGGCCCGACCGTCGCCAACCGCGTGCCGGTTCACGCGTCGGGTCCCTATGTCGTTCCCAACTACCGCGCCGAGAGCCGCGCGGTTCTGACGAATTGCGTGCCTGCCGGCGCCTTCCGTGGATTCGGTGTGCCGCAGACCGTCATTGCCCAGGAGCAGATGCTGGACATGCTGGCACTCAAGCTGGGTCTCGACCCGCTGGACTTCCGCATCGCCAATGCGCTCACCGATACGACACCGACCGTCACCGGCCAGGTCATGGGTGACGGCGTCGGCATCCGTACCTGCTTCGAGGCGCTGGTATCGCATTGGCAGCGGGCGCGCCGCGAAGCGGTGGCCTTCAACCAGGGCCAGGGGCGCAAGCGCCGCGGCGCAGGCGTCGCGGGCATGTTCTATGGATGCGGCAATACCTCGCTGCCCAATCCCTCCACCATTCGCATCGGCCTGAAGCCGGATGGCCGCATCGCGCTGCACCAGGGTGCGGTGGACATCGGCCAGGGTTCCAACACCGTCATCGCACAGATCGCCGCCGATGCGCTGGGCCTGCCGCTCGCCTGCTTCGATCTGGTCGCGCCCGACACCGATCTCACGCCCGACTGCGGCAAGACATCCGCATCGCGCCAGACCTTTGTCACCGGAAAGGCGGCTGAGCTCGCGGGGCGTGCGCTCCGCCGCGCGATGCTGCGCCTCGGCAATGCCGGCGACGATGCCAAGCTCGACATCGCCGATGGCCGGCTCATCGTGATCGAGGATGCGGTGGTTCGCGCACTCATCCTCGAACGGCAGACGCGCGACGCGCATGGCTATGTGCTCTGCGCGGAAGAGAGCTTCGACCCGCCGACCGCACCCCTCGATGCGGACGGGCAGGGCATTCCCTACGCCGTCTATGGCTATGGCGCTCACCTTGCCGAGGTGGAGGTCGATCTCGATCTCGGCACCGTGAAGGTCCTCAAGATCACGGCAGCACATGACGTCGGCCGCGCCATCAATCCTGTCCTGGTCGAAGGTCAGATCGAGGGTGGCGTCGCCCAGGGCATTGGCATGGCGCTGATGGAAGAGTTCACGCCCGGACGCGGCGAGAACCTGCATGACTATCTCATTCCCACCATCGGCGACGTGCCGCCCATCGAGTCCATCCTCATCGAATGCGCCTCGGCCGTCGGCCCCTTCGGCGCCAAAGGGATTGGCGAGCAGGCCTTGATCCCGACCGCCCCGGCCATCCTCAATGCCATCCATCATGCCACCGGCGCACGCATCACCCGCACGCCGGCCACACCGGATCGCGTACGGGCCGCCATCACGGCGATGGAGCGCCCATGACGGAAACGCAACAGGACAAGATCCGCTGCGACGCCTGCCCGGTGCTCTGCTATATCCGGGAGGGGCTCCGTGGCGCCTGCGACCGCTATGCCAACGACGGCGGCCGGCTGGTGCGCGTCGATCCGCACATCCTGATCGAACGCACGGTGGAGGAGGGCGGCCGGCTGGTGCCCTTCCTCGATCGCAGCAAGGACTGGGACGGCAGCATCGTCGCTCAGCCTGGCACCTTCGTCACCGCCATTGGCGCTGGCACGACCTATCCCGACTACAAGCCCGCGCCCTTCATCGTGTCCTCCGAGGTCGAAGGCGTCGACATGATCACCGTCGTCACCGAGGGCATCTTCAGCTACTGCGGCGTGAAGGTGAAGATCGACACCGACCGCCATCTCGGCCCGGAATGCGCGCCGGTCCGCGTCAATGGCGAGCAGATCGGGCACGTCACGACGGCGGAGTACGGGTCGCAGATGCTGTCGCTCGGCGGCGTGCGCCACCTGACCGGCGGATCGAAGAAGGAAGGCCGTGTCACCTGCGAAAGCCTGCTTGCCCTGTGCAACTGCCAATCGCTGGAGGTCGAGGTGGACGGCGGCGCGCGCGTCGTCATCGCCGCAGGTCAGGCACCGGTCATCAACGGGCAGCTCGAGGAACGCATGCGGGTCGGCTGCGGATCTGCCACCATCGGCATGTTCGCCAAGCAGTGGCTTGGGCTGGTGGACGAGGTGGTCGTGGTCGACGATCACATCACCGGCGTTCTCTCCGAGCACCAGGCGGGAAAATTCCTCGACGTCCCGGAAACCGGCGTCCGCATCAAGGGCCACCGCTCCACGCCGGGGCGCTATTTCAAGGTGGCCCAACCCGGCACCGGCTGGGGCGGCACCGATCTGACCGACCCACTCGCCATCCTGAAGCCCTTCGATGCAAAGACGGCGTGGCCGGGTCTGCGCCTCTTCATGGTCTCGACCACCGGCGAGCACTTCGCCTATTTCGAACTCGATGAAGTCCTGGCGCCGGTCGAGAAGGACCTTCCGCCCGCGCTTCGGCTTTCGGTCGAGCGCATCGCAGAGAACTGCGAGCCGGCCCTGTCGACGGTACTGTTCATGGGCGGAGCCGGTGGATCGCTGCGGGCCGGCGTCACCGAGAATCCGGTCCGCCTCACGCGATCGGTGAAGGACGCGCTGACGCGCGTCACCTGCGGCGGAGCACCGGTCTATGTCTGGCCGGGCGGCGGTATCACCTTCATGGCCGACGTGACGCGGCTTCCCGCCAATGCCTTCGGCTACGTGCCGACTCCGGCTCTTGTCGCGCCGATCGAGTTCACCATGCGCCGCGACGATTATCAGGCCCTCGGCGGCCACATGGACGAGGTGCGGAAGCTCTCGGATGTCGAAGCCCACCGGGCTGCCAGGCGCGTCGCGGCATGGCCGGACAATCCCTGGCCGCTGGAGCGGAAGTCATGAGCCGCATGCAGGCAAGCATGCTGCCAGATGGCCGCAGGCTCCATCTGCAGGATGGACCGATCGACCTGGTAATCGCCGCCGATGGTCGAGCCGGCGATGTCCGGCATGCCCTGCAGGCCGCGACGGCGCGCTTTGCCACCATCCTTGACGAGCTCTGCGCCGAGCTGGAGCTGTTGCGCCGGCCAGCTGATCCATGCCCCGAGGGATCCGTTGCCCGGCGCATGTGGGCCGCGACGCGCGCGCATGCAAGCGACACCTTCATCACGCCCATGGCCGCCGTGGCCGGTTCGGTTGCCGAGGAAGTCCTGGCCGCCATGACCGCTGCCGCCCCGCTCAGGCGCGCCTTCGTGAACAATGGCGGCGACATCGCCATTCACCTCCAGCCCGGCCAGCGCTACGCCATTGGCCTCGTGGATCGGCCAGACCGCCCCTCGCTCTTCGCGCGCGCCGGGATCTGCGCTGACGATGGTATTGGCGGTATCGCCACCAGCGGCTGGCGCGGAAGAAGCTTCTCGCTCGGAATTGCCGATGCGGTGACGGTGCTGGCGGAGACCGCAAGCCGCGCCGATGCCGCCGCCACCGTGATCGCCAATGCCGTCGATCTTCCGGGCCATCCGGCGATCAAGCGCGTGCCGGCCGCGCAACTGCAGCCCGACAGCGATCTCGGCCTCCGTCCCGTCACCCGCGCCGTCGGCCCGCTTCGGCCGGGCGAGATCGCCGCGGCGCTCGCGTCCGGGCTGGCCTGCGCCGCGTCGCTGCTGGAAGATGGGCTCATCCAGGCCTGCGCAATTCATCTCGCGGGCGAAACCCGTACATTGGGCCATGTGCCCCTCGAACATGATTGGAGGCTTGCAGCCTATGCCTGACGTCAGGATCCGGAAGTTTCTCGTCAGCGTCGAGGAGGTCTTTCATGAAGGCGGCCCCGTTTCCGAAGCGCCGCCGCGCCGCGGCGCGGTGCTGGCGGTGATCGAGAATCCCTATGCCGGCCGCTACCATGCCGAGATCCAGCCCTTCATGGAGGACCTGCGCCCGCTGGGCCTGCTCATGGCGCGAAAGCTCGTCGAAGCCTTCGGCGGCGATGCCGGGGTCATCGAAGGCTATGGCAAGGGCGCCATCGTCGGTGAGGCGGGCGAAATCGAGCACGGCGCGCTGTGGCATGCGCCGGGCGGATACGCCATGCGCGAGGTCCTCGGCGGCGCCAAGGCCATTGTGCCTTCGACCAAGAAGGTGGGCGGTCCGGGCACGCGTCTCGACGTGCCGGTCACCCATCTCAATGCCTCCTATGTGCGCAGCCATTTCGATGCCATCGAGGTCGGCTTCACCGATGCGCCGCGCGCCAATGAGATGGTGCTGGCATTGGTCATGACCACCGGTCCGCGCGTGCATGCCCGCGCCGGCGGACTCGATGTGAGGGACGTCAAGGGACAGGATGGATTGAGATGAAAGCCAGGATCCGCAAGATCGTCACCCTCGTCGACGAAACGCTGAGCGAGCAGGGCAGGGACGTGTCGCCGCCTGTCCGCCGCGCCGCATGCGTTGCGGTGATCGCCAATCCCTTTGCCGGAACCTACCAGGAAGACCTGACCGAACTCATCGACATCGGCGAGGAACTGGGCGGTCTGCTTGCCGAAAGGGCGGTGGCGGCACTCGGCATCGCGGGTGCGGCCGTCGAGAGCTATGGCAAGGCGGCGGCGGTCGGCGAGAATGGCGAACTCGAACATGCCGCGGCCATCCTCCATCCCAAGCTCGGCGCACCCTTCCGCAAGGTGCTGGGTAGGGGCGCGGCCCTGATCCCGTCCTCCAAGAAGCGCGGCAGCCTCGGCGTGGTGCTCGACATTCCGCTGGGCCACAAGGATGCCGCCTTCGTGCGCAGTCACTTCGATGGCATGGAGGTGCGCGTCAACGATGCGCCGCGGGCCAACGAGATCATGGTCGCCGTCGCCGTGACAACCGGCGGCCGCCCCCTTCCGCGCGTCGGCGGCCTCAAGACGTCCGAGATCAAGGGCGAGGACGGGCTGCGCTGAGTTACGCTGCCGCGGCGATCGCCTGCCTGCCATTCACCAGATTGTCGAACATCTGCTGGCTCATGCGGGCCATGCGCGGCATCAGGGGCAGGGCCTCGGCCCTCACCCGCTCATAGGCATTGGCGCCCAGCGCCTCGTCCAGCCACTGCCGGTACTGCGGCAGATCGGCCCAGCGATCCACGAGCTCAGGGGTCAGCTCACCGTGGAACTGCGTGGCGAGAATGTTGGGGCCTGCCGCCATGATCTGGACCGGCGAGATATCGGACGAGGCCAGGACCTCTGCGCCGTCTGGCAACCTCGTCACCTCGGCATGATGCCACTGCATCACCTTCATCGACGGGCGCAATCCGGCCGCCATTTCGTGACGCCGGCCAAGTGGCGTCAGCGTCACCTTGCCGATACCGACTTCAGGCCCGCGCGCCAGGCCAACCGCGCCGCCCAGCGCTTCCGCCACCAGCCGCAGGCCAAGGCAGACGCCGAAATAGGGGCGGTCGCGGTTCATCGTCCATTCGCGGATCGCGGCCTTCTCCCGGACCAGCCAGGGATGGGCCTCGGTTTCCCACACGTCCATGGCGCCGCCCATGACCAGCAGAAAATCAT
>JAPLOT010000178.1 GCA_026400595.1 Alphaproteobacteria bacterium
GAATGGCCCGGTCGATTCCCAGTCCCCTGGCTTCTTCCTGCGTCATCGCCTGTCCGGTCTGGCGGCTGAAGTTCTGCAGATACTGGTCATAGGCCCGACTGAACTCCTGGCTGGTGATTTCCACCTTGCCCACCTTCGCAAGAAAACCAGCGTCGAAACCCCGGAACACGTCGGCTATTCCCCAGACCGCGAAGCTCACAGCCAGCAGGCCAATCAGGATTTTTGCGACCCAGCTCTTGGCGGAGTTGCGTAGGGTATCGAGCATCCGGCAGTCCTTTCAACCTAGGCCCAGATCGGGCGGGCGCACTATAGGTAGCCGGTGCCCCCCTCGCAAGTGCGGTATGGCTCGGCTATGGTGCTGAGGTATCAACGATTTGGAGGGGAAGATGGCTATCGAAGGGCCGCGGGCGCTGGTCGCCGGGAACTGGAAGATGAATGGCGGCGTGGCGATGCTCAAGGAACCTCGTCTGCTGGCGGCCATGCTGAAGGACGTAAAGCTGAAGTGTGACGTCATGGTCTGTCCGCCGGCCATCATAGCCCGCAGGGTCAAGTCGGTCCTGAAAGGGAGCCGGATCAGGCTAGGTGGTCAGGATTGCCATTGGGCGGCCTCGGGCGCCCACACCGGCGACATTTCGGCCGAAATGCTTCGGGAGGCGGGCGCCACGGCGGTGATCGTGGGCCATTCCGAGCGGCGAACCAATCATGGTGAGACGGACGAACTTGTTTCCAAGAAGGCCACGGCAGCCCATCGTGCCGGGCTCAAGGCCATCATCTGCCTCGGTGAAACGCTCGATGAGCGCAAAGCCGGAAAGACACTGGAGGTGCTCAGCCGTCAGATCCGAGGATCGATTCCATCGGGCTCCACCGCGGACCTGACCGTCATTGCCTACGAACCGGTCTGGGCGATCGGGACTGGCCTCACGCCGACAACGGCGGAAGTGGCTGAAGCCCATGCGCATATCAGGAAGGAACTGGAGGGCGTCGTGGACCTGGAGGCCGCGGCGACGCGAATCCTCTATGGCGGCTCGGTCAAGGGTTCCAACGCCGCGGAACTCATGGGCACGCCCAACGTCAACGGGGCGCTCGTGGGCGGGGCCAGCCTCAAGGCAGCGGATTTCCTCGGCATCATAAAGGTTTATGCATGAGCGCCGAACTTCCGACACTCACCAAGCGCAGACTCCAGGCTCAGGTCATCGGCCCTATCTTTGCGGAGATGGTCGCCCAACTCGGCGAGGAGAAGGCGACACAGATCCTGGATGCCGCAATCCGGAAGGCAGCGATTGCCGAGGGCAAGGAGTTTGCAAGGAAGGCGCCGGGGGGCAAGACGTCGATGGCGGACTTCATCAAGCTCTATGAGCTCTGGACCGCAGATGGCGCCCTTGAGATGAAGGTTCTCACGGCAACCGACGAGGTCTTCGACTTCGACATCACGCGCTGTCGCTATGCAGAAACCTACAAAGAGATGGGTCTCGGCAAGATCGGGCACCTGTTGTCCTGCAATCGAGATGGCACCTTCTGTCAGGGCTATGATCCGAACATCACGCTTGAACGCAAACAGACCATCATGGAAGGCGCCACCTGCTGCACCTTTCGCTACCGCTATCGGGGGTCAGGTACCTGAGCGGGGCGCGACTCTGGCCACGAAGGCGCGGGCATGCCCGGTCAGGTCAGGGGCTTCGCCAGGTTCAAGCAGAAGACCCGTTCCTGCGGCAAGGCTAGTACCAGTGGCATCCGCGGTTCCACCGAGAACGTAGACAAATCTCCATGCCACTGGATCTGCAATGCGAAGGCCACCGGAGAAGCGATGAAATGTCAGTGACGACTGGTACATGTCACGGCGTGCAATCAGATTGAAGTCCCGGCATGCCCCGGACCGCAAGCGGCCGAAGATGTGCCAGTCGCCCGAGAAACTTCGAGGTGCAAGATCAGGCAGCACGGCGATTTCCCCCTTCGGACCACCCCGCAGATCGAACCCGTCGCCTTCAATGCAAGCGATGTGACGGTCGTAACCTTCGAAGCGGGAGAAAGGTCCGTCACTGGCAACTGTTGCGATGCTCACGCGCCAGTCGAAGCCATCGGGCGCCGATCCGGCCGCGAAGAGTTCCGTTGTCGTTCCACCACCATTCTTCCATGGCATGACCCGATAGTCGGACGCCCCAAGAAACTTCATAGCTGATGCGGTTCGACGCCCACCGGTTCGGCGTGGGCGATCACGCGCCGGACGTCCGGAAAGGCTGCCTGAAGCTTGGCCTCGATGCGGTCGATGCTCGCATGCACATCGTCGATCGTGTCGCTGCCGTCGAAGCGGCAGTGGTAGTGCACGAAGAGCCCATGTTCGTTCTGGCGGATGCGAATGCTGTGGAGGTCACTGAGGCGCGTCTCGCCCTTGGCGTGCCTGGCCAGTGCCGTGCGGATTGCTTGACTGATCGCGGGGTCGGCGTCTTCGCCGGCCAGAAGATGTTCGGGCTGCGGTTCGATGTGACTTTCAACCTCGATGTCGGGCCCCAATTCCTTGCGGATGGCCGCCTCCAGCCGGGTCGCGATGTCATGCGCCGCCTCGAGAGTGGAGCCGCCATCGACCTCCAGATCGAAACTCACTGCCAGTTTCCCGCCGATCTGTTGCACCGTCAGGTGATGAATGGCCAGATTGCGGCGCGAGGCCAGCAACATGACCTTCTCGAAAACGGTCTCGCTGTCGAGCGGAACGGGGTTTGCCGTGACCGTTATGTCGGCATGTGGGAACTTTCCTTGCACGGCCGCGCGGATCGCGTCCTTCACCTGCACGATCTCGTCGATTGGCATCGTGCGCGGCACCTCGACGACGATGCTCGTGAACAGCGTAGGCCCGGCAGGCCGCAGGCGGATGCGCTTGACCTCAAGAATTCCGTCCACGCCGCCGATCGCCTGGCGCACAATCTCGGTGGCACCTTCTGGCGCAGTGTCGAGAAGCGTGTTCAGGGTGCGCCGGCCGAGGCGCAAGCCGGCCAGCGCGATGAACACGGAAACGATCAGCGCGGCGATCGAGTCGGCGGCCGGAATGCCGTACCAGACGGCAGCGAGCCCTGCCAGCACGACCAGCGAACTCCACATGTCGGACGTGAAGTGCAGCGCATCTGCCTCCAGGGCTTCGCTTGACGTCTTCCGGGCAACCCGGTTCAGCGCCTTTGCACGATTGTAGTCGATGATGATCGAGCCCGCGATGATGGCAACGGCCCACCAGGTGATTTCCACGTGGGAATGCCCGGAGATCAGGCGGCTAATGGCTTCCCAGATGATCCAGGCCGTAGTTGCGAACAGAAGTCCTGTCTCGATGAGCGCTGCGACACTCTCGATCTTTGCATGGCCGTAGTGGTGCTCTTCGTCAGGCGGCTGGTCGGACCAGCGGATGGCAAACCACGTAATGATGGTGGCACCGAAATCGATCACGCTGTGGATCGCCTCGGACAGGATGCCCAAGGAGCCGGTGAACAGGGCGGCCAGCAGCTTCGAGCCGGCGAGTAACGCGCTGGCAAGCATCGAGTAGAGGGCAACTTGCTGCTTCTCGGACGCCGACATGCTAGCTCTCTAGGGACTGAAGAT
>JAPLOT010000258.1 GCA_026400595.1 Alphaproteobacteria bacterium
GGTGGAACATGATGTGATCAATGCGAATGACACGGACTATGCCTTCATCGAGATCGAGCTCAAGTAGCCGTTCAAGCGGCGTTCATGTCGGTAGGTTCACACATGACGGGACATCAGGAGGTTCATCATGATCCGTGCCAGCGTCACAGGCCTCGCGATTCTCTGGTTCTCCGCGTCGGCCCTTGCGTCCGATTTCACGGCCAACGATCAGGGCCAGATCGAGTTCAGCCTGCCTTCGGGCAACATCGGCTGCGTCTACACCCCGGAGGGCGGAACCGATACCTATGAGCCCGCCGGCGGAGGTCCCGAACTCTCCTGCGACCGCGTGGCGCCGAGCTATGTGCGCGTGATTCTCGGACCTGAGGGCAAGGCCAGGCGCTACAATGACGTTGGCGATGCCTCCTGCTGCGGCGGCGGCACCTTTGCCTATGGCAAGACCTGGGACATGGGTCCGTTCCAGTGCAAATCGGCGGAAACCGGCCTGACCTGCCGGCGCAACGATGGCCGCGGCTTCACCATGAGCCGGAAGAGCATCAAGACCTTCTGAGTCCAGCTGGCGGGATGGGTTGGGCGGAACTGGCGCTCCCATGGTGCCAGATGCTAGCGTAGGTGCTCATGATCCCAACACCAGGAGTATGAGGCCGCCATGCCGAGAATGTCCGCTTCCGAAGCTTTCGTCGAAACCCTGGTCGCCTATGGCGTGAAGGATGTCTTCGGCATCGTCGGGTCCGCCTATATGGACGCGCTGGACCTCTTTCCGACCGCCGGGATCCGCTTCATTCCGACGGTGCACGAACAGGGCGCGGGCCACATGGCCGACGGCTATTCGCGGGTGTCGGGGCGCCATGGCGTCTGCATCGCGCAGAACGGGCCGGGAATTACCAATTTCGTGACCTCGACGGCCGCCGCCTACTGGGCCCATTCCCCCGTCGTGGTGGTCACGCCCGAGACCGGCACCGCCACCATGGGCCTCGGCGGCTTCCAGGAGACCGAGCAACTGCCGATCTTCTCCAAGATCACCAAGTACCAGGCCCATGTCTCCAAGCATCCGCGCATGGCGGAACTGACGGCGCGCTGCTTCGACATGGCCATGAGCGAGCGCGGCCCGGCCCAACTCAACATTCCGCGCGACAATTTCTATGGCGAGGCCGACTACGAGATCGCCACACCGCGCAAGATCGCGCGCGGCCCGGGCGCCGACGAGTCGCTCGACGAGGCGGCCGACCTGCTGGCCAAGGCCAAGTTCCCGGTCATCGTGGCGGGAGGCGGCGTGCTCTTCTCGGGCGGCACCAAGGAAGCCATCGCGCTGGCCGAGCAGCTCAATGCGCCGGTGGTGAACTCCTACCTGCACAATGACTCCTTCCCTGCCGACCATCCGCTGTGGTGCGGACCGCTGGGCTACCAGGGCTCCAAGGCAGGCATGAAGTTGATCAAGGACGCAGACGTTGTGCTGGCCCTGGGCACGCGGCTTGGACCCTTCGGCACCCTGCCGCAGCACGGCCTCGACTACTGGCCGAAGAACGCCAAGATCATCCAGATCGACAGCGACCACAAGATGCTGGGCCTCGTGAAGCAGATCTCGGTGGGCATCGTTGGCGACGCCAAGGAGGCCGCCAAGGCCCTGTCCTATCGCCTGGCGAACCGCAAGCTCGCCTGCACCGGCAATGCCGACGAACGCAAGAAGCGCATCAAGGCCGAGAAGGACGCCTGGGAGAAGGAACTGAACGACTGGACGCAGGAGAAGGACGCCTGGTCGCTCGAGATCTCCAAAGGATCGCCCTACATGCATCCGCGCCAGATGCTGCGCGAACTCGAGAAGGCCATGCCGAAGAACGCCATGGTCTCGACCGACATCGGCAACATCTGCTCGGTGTCGAATTCCTATCTTCGCTTCACCCAGCCGAACTCGATGTTCGCCGCCATGAGCTTCGGCAATTGCGGCTATGCCCTGCCCTCGATCATCGGCGCCAAGGTGGCCGCACCCGACCGCCCCGCCGTGGCTTATGTCGGCGACGGGGCCTGGGGCATGAGCTTCGGCGAGATCCTGACCTGCGTGCGCGAGGACATTCCGGTGACCGCCGTCGTCTTCCACAACAAGCAGTGGGGCGCGGAGAAAAAGAACCAGGTGGATTTCTACGACACCCGATTCCTCGGCGTGAACCTCAAGAACCCGAGCTGGGCCGAGGTCGCCCGATCGCTGGGTGCGGAGGGCGTGACCGTGGACAATCTCGGCGGCGTCGGCGAGGCGTTGGACAAGGCCTGCGACGCTCAGAAAAAGGGCAAGACCACGGTGATCGAGGTGATGGTGACCCAGGAACTGGGCGACCCCTTCCGCCGCGACGCGCTCAAATATCCCAGCCGCGTTCTCGAGAAGTACAAGCACACCGACGTTAAGGCCCCCACCTAACGGCGTCGTCCGCACCGAGTCGCACCGGAGACGGATGAATGAAGATCCTCGTCCTCAATGCCGGCTCCTCGTCGCTGAAGTTCGCGGTCTATGGCCCAGGCCTGACGCTGCTGGTGAAGGGTCAGGTCTCGGGCATCGGCTCGAAGCCCCGGCTCGAGGTGGAGGGACAGGCCGTCCGCGAGGTGCCCGATGTTACCACGCCGACCGAGGCCCTGCTCGTGGCCGCCGAATGGCTCTCGGACCAGGGCCACGAGCCGGCGCTGTTCGACGGCATCGGCCATCGCATCGTGCATGGCGGGACTCGCTACGTGGCGCCCGTTGCGGTGGACGATGCGATCCAGCATGACCTCGAGCAACTGCGCGCGCTCGCCCCGCTTCATCTCCCCTTCGGCATGGGTGTCCTGCGCGAGATGCGCCGCGTGGCGCCCGAGGTACCCAACATCGCCTGCTTCGACACGGCCTTCCATGCCACCCAGCCGGAACTCGAAACGCGGCTTCCCATTCCGCGTGACTATTTCGACCGCGGCTATCGCCGCTATGGGTTCCACGGACTGAACTATCAGCATGTTGTCGAGGCCCTGCCCCGGCTCACCGGACAGCCGCTGCCCCGACGCCTGCTGGCCGCGCATCTTGGATCGGGCGCCTCCATGTGCGCGATCCTCGATGGCCGGAGCGTTGCCACCACCATGGGCTTCTCGACCGCGGACGGGCTGGTCATGGGGACGCGCACCGGGTCAATCGATCCGGGCGTGCTCGTCGCCCTGATGCGCGACGACCATCTCTCGCTCGACCAGTTGGAGGACCTGCTCTACCGCCGGAGCGGCCTGCTGGGCCTGTCGGGGATCTCGCCGGACATGCGGGTGCTGCTGGCGAGCGACAGGCCCGAAGCGCGCGAGGCGGTGGACTACTACTGCTATTCCGCCGCGCGCCACGCCGCATCGCTGGTGCCGGCCCAGGGCGGCCTCGACGCCATCGTCTTTACCGGTGGCGTGGGCGAGAATGCAGCGCCGGTGCGCGCGAAGATCCTGGCACATCTGTCTTGGCTCAAGGTTCCGGCAAGCCATGTGCACATCGTTCCCGCGGACGAGGAACGCACCATCGCGCGGAATGTGACGTCACTGCTCGGCTGAGCGCCGCTCTATCGTCCTTCTGCCGCAGTCGACATGGCAAGGAGCAGCGATCCCGTCGCCACGATGTCGTCGACGCTGGCGCCGCGCGACAGGTCCGAGACCGGCTTGGCGAACCCCTGCAGCACAGGTCCGATCGCCTGTGCCCCGCTCAGATACTGCGTGAGCTTGTAGGCAATGTTGCCGGCATCGAGGTCGGGGAAGATCAGGACGTTCGCCTGCCCCGCCACGGGTCCCGGTTCCACCATCTTGCGCGCGGCGACGGCCGCCGACAGTGCGGCATCGCCCTGCAGCTCGCCGTCGATGAGCAAGCCCGGCGCCTGCGCGCGGGCCAGCGCGAGCGCGGCAACGACCTTGTCCGCGTCCGGATGATTGCCGCTGCCCTTGGTCGAGAAAGAGAGCAGCGCCACGCGCGGCGTCTCGCCCAGCACGCGCACCGCACTGGCCGCCGAGGCCCGCGCAATTGCCGCCAGCTCCTCGGCCGTGGGCTGAACATTCACCGCGCAGTCGGCAAAGATCAGCCGCCGCTGGGGCCACTGCATCAGAAAGAAACTCGATGGAACCGAAATGCCAGGCGCAAGCCCGACGGTCAACAGCGCCGCCTCAATGACGCGCGCCGTCGGATTCGCCGCACCGGCGAGCATGGCCTCGGCCTCGCCCGCGGCAACCATCGCCCCGGCGCGATAGAGTGGTTTTTTCAGCAGGCGTGCCGCCATGGCATCGGTCAGCTTTTCGCGCCGTGCACGGATCAATGCGATGTGCTGTTGACCGGGATCGGGAACATCCGCCTCGGAGAAAACTACGGGCAGCGCGAGATCTTCCGACACAAGCCGCTGCGCCGCCATCCGGATACGTTCATCGCCGCCCTCCGGCATGACCAGCCGGAGCTTCCGCCCCCGGATCCTGGCCATGGCCTCGTCAATTGCCTGCATTGCCCCTCGCTGACGGTGCCAATCCAGCAGGAGTTGGCGCCGAAATCCATCGTTAGTTCGCGAATCGTCCGTACCCGAAGTGTCACAGTTCTGCCCGGCCCATGCCACATTCGCGGATCAGGGTCCGCTCCGACGGCGGAATGGGCAATCGGGACTCCGGGAACAGCGGAGACCAATCACGCAGGAGGGATGCAGTGAACAGTTCCCAGCAATGGCCGGAATCCGTCTCTGAAACCGAGGACGAGAGCGTCCACCCCGATCCGCAGTGGATCTTCGAGAGGGAGACGGTGGAAGCACTGCGCCGCCCTGCGCCCGAACCCGAACCGGCGCGCCGCCCGGAAATGCCAGCCAAGACCGAAGCGCGGCGCCTTCCCATGGCGCCCCGGAAATTCGAGTTCGGCGCCAGGCTCGAAGCCCGTGCAACTGCGCGGCCAACGGAAGCTCCTCCTGCCAATGCCTCGCTGCTGCGCAAGACCTATGTCATCGCGGCACTGGCGGCAATCGTCGCGGGAGGCGGTGCGGGCTTCATCGGATCGCAGGCAGGACCGATGATTTCAGCGATGACGGCGCCCGAGGCCGCACCTGTCACCGGCCAGCCCGATCAGGCCATGGCCGATCTGCCGAAGCTCGTGGCGGCGACGGCCACCCCGGCAGCGGCCTCCGAAACCGTGATCGCCAAGAAGACCGTCCAAATCGCGACCCTCAATGTGAGCGATGCGGCGGGCGAAGCCAACAGCCAGATCCCGCTGGCACTGTCTGCGGAGCCGGCCTTCGAGGGACAGGACCTGATCCTCAAGATCTCGGGCGTGCCGGAAAGCGCCTATCTGACGGCGGGCACCAAGGCCGCCGACAACACCTGGGAGTTGCCGCATGCGAAGCTCTCCGGCGTCAGCCTGGTCAGCACGTCACCGCAAGAGGGCAGTTTCGACCTGACCGTGGCGGGATTCGCGCCCGCGACCGGCGAGCTCGTGACACCGATCAAGGAATTCAAGGTCCAGATCGGCGACGGCACCCCGACGATCCAGCCGGCCTCCGCGCCGCCAGACACGGCCGTGCTGAAGGTGTCCACCTCGCCCTCGCCCCAGGCCGTCATCCTTCCCGCGGAACCCGCCGGCCAGGACATGGCAGCGACCGCCATTCCAGCCTCGGCCCGGCTTGTGAAGGAAGGCGACATGCGGCTCGCAGCAGGCGAAGTCGAAACGGCCCGCAGGATCTACGAGCAGGCCTTCGCGCTCGGCGCTGTGGCAGGGGCCATGGGCGTGGCGCGGACTTATGATCCGAATGTCATCGCAGCGCTTGGCTCGGCCACTTCAATGGCAGATCAGAACCAGGCGTTGAGCTGGTATCGCAAGGCCCTTGCAGCAGGCGAACTCTCGGCCGAGGCCGCGATCAAGCGCCTGAAAACCGGCGGCTGACCGGGCCCTCAGCTGGCGGGCTTGCCGAAGAGCGCGGCATAGAGCTTGCGGTCCCGGCTGTAGACGTCAGGGCGGAACTCGATGCCGAGCGGGCTTTCGAAGGCCGTGGCATAGATCAGGTGCACCGGGATCTTGCGTGGCAAGGGCACCCGCACCGTCTTTCCAGCGGCGATGGTGGCATCGATCTTGGCCTTGCTCCAGCCAGCGATGCCGCCAACCACGGTGTAGGCAAAATCGATCGGCCGCGACAGGCGGATGCAGCCATGACTGAAGGCACGCGCCGTCTGCAGGAACTTGTCCTTGGATGGCGTGTCGTGAAGATAGATGTTGTGCTTGTTGGGCAACATGAACTTCACCTTGCCCAGCGCGTTCTTCGGCCCCGGATGCTGACGGAAGGTGAAGGGAAACTTCCCCGGTCCGTAGGCGTTCCAGTTGATGCCGCCCCAGGAGGTCAGCTTGCCGTTGTTGAAGACGTCGAAGTCTGCCGCATAGGCCGAGGGATTCTTGCGCAGCCGGGGCAGCATTTCCTTGGTGGCGATTGAATAGGGAACGGTCCAGGTCGGATTGATCTCGACATATGTCATCTCGCCGGTGAACTCGGGCGTCTGCGTCGCCACCGCCCCGACCACCACATCCATGCGGTCGATGATGTCATCCTGCTTCACCTCATAGAGTTCGTAGGCGGCAAGATTGACCGTGTAGTGGTAGTCGCCCAGGTCCTCGGGCATCCAGCGCCAGCGTTCCATGTTGAGCATGATCTGGCGGGCACGCTCGTCTGGCGGAACGTTGAGCGCCACGATGGTCTGCTTGCCGATGAGGCCCTTGGCCTCGAGGCCGTGCCGCTGCTGGAACTTCTGCATGGCCTCGACCGTCACCGGGTCATAGGTCTCGCCGCTGCCGCCGCCGGGATGATCGCCGCCCAGGATCAGGATCTCGCGGATCGCAGGAATGCGCGGATCGCTGCCCCCCGGTTTGATGTTTTCGCCCTGCGGGACGTCCGGCCAGACATCCGACTTTGCCATGGCGAGATAGAGCCCCAGCATGCGCTTGAGCGCGACATAATGGGGGTTCTTGGACTCGAAGGAATCGAGAAAGGCGGTGGGATCGCGCTGGGTCTTGAGATCGGTCAGCACCCGCAGCACATCGATGGTCTTTCGATTGCGGAACTGATGCGGGTCGACCTTCTGCGGGGTCAGGCGACCGATCTTCAGGTCGGCCGCATAGGCGACGAAGAAGGCTGAGAAATAAAGTTCGGCCTGGGCGGCGGCGAAGGCATCGTCGGGCTCGATCGAGTCGCGCAGCGCGATCAGGCCGTCGACCGGATAGTCGGCGGGATTGAGACCGTCGCGCTCGGCATCGGCAAGGCGCTGCAGAAAGGGCGTCATGCGGCCGGTGCCGACCCAGTAGATGGTGCCCTCGTCGCGAATGTAGTGGGCCATCAGCGCATCGCGGATGCGTTCCAGCGGCAGGGGCATGCGCTCGTCCCGGGCGAGGATCTCGTAGACAGCCGCCTGGATTTCCTCGTAGGGCGGCGCGCTGCTGCTGCCCTTGCCGTCCAGTTGGTGTAGTTCAGCTTGTCGAGCGCCTCGTCCAGGCTGATCGGCAGCGTATGGGCATAGCGATAGGCCGAACCTTCGACGGGTTCGGTCGGCTTGATGCGCTCCATCATGCCGAGATAGCCGCAGGCCAGCGATGCCGCAAAGGCGAGATAGGGATTGGCGTCGGCACCGGGCACGCGGTTCTCGACCCGCAGGTTCGAGGGATCGGAGGATGGCACCCGCAGCGAGACGGTGCGGTTGTCGATGGCCCAGTGGACGTTGGTGGGCGCGTCCGAGTCCGGCACCAGGCGTCGGTAGGAGTTCACATTCGGCGCGCAGAGCGAGAGCGCCGCGGCGAGATAGCGCTGCAGTCCACCGATGTGATTGAGGAAGGCCTTGGACGGCTTGCCGTCGCGGCCCGCGAAGACGTTCTTGCCCGTCTTGATGTCCATCACAGATTGATGGATGTGCATCGAAGAGCCCGGCTCGTTCTCGTGCGGCTTGGCCATGAAGGTGGCGTACATGTCGTGCTTGAGGGCAGCCTGGCGCACGGTGCGCTTGAACAGGAACACCTGATCCGCAAGCTCGAGAGGATCGCCGTGGTTGAAGTTGATTTCGAGCTGCGCCGGTCCGCTCTCGTGGCTGAGCGTGTCGACGTCCAGTTCCTGCGCTTCGCAATAGTCGTAGATGTCCTCGACGATCGGATCGAAATCATTGGCGGCATCGATGCCATAGGCCTGTCCGCCGGGCTCCTTGCGGCCCGACCGCCCGACAGCGGCATCGAGCGGATAATCGGGATCGATGTTCTTCTTCACAAGGTAGAATTCAAGTTCCGGCGCCACGACAGGCCGCCAGCCCTGTTCCTTGTAGAGCCGCAACACGGTCTTCAGGACATGCCGCGGCGAGATATCCACCGGCCGGTCGTCGAGGTGGTAGGCGTCGCAAATCACCTGCGCGGTCGGTTCGGTATACCATGGCACGAAGCGGATGGTGTCCGAGTCCGGCTGCATGTAGATGTCGATCGCGCTGTCGCTTACGGCCTTGGTATCCTGTGTGTAGCGGCCGTTGATGGTCAGCGTGAAAACTTCCTCGGGAATGCGCAGACCGCGGGACTTGTTGCCCTTCAGGAACTTCTTCGGCGGCAGGATCTTTCCGCGCGCCGTGCCATTCATATCGGCCACGAGGCACTCGACCTCGCTGATCTTGTGTTCGCCGAGCCATTCCTCAAAACGGGACTGAGACATGATAATCCATAGGTTGTTAAACAGCGCCAATTTAGCCCGGAAGCTTGACCGAACAAAGGGGGGAAACTAAAGCATTTTCCATCATGCCGAAGTCCATTGACGCAATTTCATACTATCAGGCCACTGCAACCCCACATAGCAATCACCCGGCCCTTGCAGGGGATGTCAACGCCGATGTCTGCATCATCGGTGCGGGCTTCACCGGCCTGTCGGCGGCCCTGGAGTTGGCGCAGGCCGGCTACAGGGTCGTGGTCCTCGAAGCCGAAACCGTGGGCTATGGCGCATCAGGACGGAACGGCGGACAGATCTGCACCGGTTTCTCCTCCGGTCAGGGCAAGATCGAGGCGCAGCTCGGAAAGGACGACGCGCGCAGGTGCTTCGACCTCGCCGAGGAGTCGAAGCGGCTGATCGTTGATCGGATCGCCGAGTACAAGATCGATTGCGATCTGGTCTGGGGCTACATCCATGCCATTCCGAAGCCGGGGCAGTTCGATGGCCTGAAGGAGTGGAAGGACGAGTATGACGCGCTGGGTTACACCGACACACAGATACTCACCAAGGCCGAACTGGAGGAACGCATCGGCACTCGAATCTACTACGGCGCGCTGCGTGAAGGCGGGGCTGGCCACTTCCATCCGCTCAACTACTGCCTCGGACTGGCCCGCGCTGCCGTGGCAGCCGGCGCCGTGATCCACGAGAAGAGCCGCGTCCTCGCCGTCGAGACCGGACGCGATCCCTGGGCCCGCACGGCAGGCGGCAAGGTTTCGGCCAAGTACATGATCATTGCCGGGAACGCCTATCTCGGCCGCACCGTGCCCAAGCTCTATGGCCGGGTCATGCCGGTGAGCAGCTATATCCTGGCGACAGAGCCTCTCGGCGAGAACCGCGCGAGGGCCCTGATCCGCGACAACGAAGCGGTGGCCAATACCAACTTCATCGTCGACTACTACCGACTCACGCGCGACACCCGCATGCTCTTCGGCGGCCGCGCGAGCTACTCCACGCTGGAGCCACCCAACCTCGGCGCCTATATGCGGCCGCGGATGACGGCGGTCTTCCCGCAGTTGCGTGATGTGAACATCGACTATGCCTGGGGCGGCTACATCGCCATCACCTCCAACCGCATGCCCGATTGCGGACGACTGTCGCCCACCACCTACTATGCCCATGGCTATTCCGGTCAGGGCGTGGCACTTGCCGGACTCTACGGAAAGCTGATGGCCGAAGCGATCCGCGGCACGGCCGAGCGTTTCGACCTGCTCGCGCGCATCAAGCACCTGCCCTTCCCCGGCGGCCCGATCCGTACGCCCATCCTGGTCGCCGCCATGCTCTATTACCGCATTCGCGATGCCTTGAGTTGAACATGAGCCTTCTGTCCTCGCCTTTCCCACTCCGCGATCTCGTCCTGAAGAACCGCGCCATCGTGGCACCCATGTGCCAGTATTCGGCGCGGCATGGCTTCGTGAACGACTGGCACTTGGTGCATCTCGGCCGTTTCGCGCTGGGTGGCTTCAGCCTCGTGATCGTCGAGGCGACGGGCGTCACACCCGAAGGCCGCATCACCTATGCCTGCCCCGGCCTGTGGGAGGATGCCCAGATCGCGCCGATGAAGCGGATCGTCGATTTCCTGCACGCCAATGGCGCGGCTGCCGGCATTCAACTGGCACACGCCGGGCGCAAGGCATCTTCGCCCCTGCCCTGGCGCGGCAGCTTCAACGAGACGGATGCGGAAAAGGCGGCGCTTGCCTTCGAGGACTGGACGCCCGTGGCGCCCAGCGCCGAGCGCCATGCGGCGAGTTACAAGCTGCCCGAAGCGCTGGACGCAGTGGGCCTCGCCCGCATCCGCGACGGATTTGTCGCGGCCGCGCGACGGGCCGAGACGGCGGGCTTCGACGTCATCGAAATCCACTCGGCCCATGGCTATCTGCTGAACCAGTTCCTCTCGCCGGTGGCCAACAGGCGAACCGATTCCTATGGCGGGTCTCTGGCCAACCGCATGCGGTTTCCGCTGGAAGTGGCCGAAGCGGTCCGCAGCGCTTGGCCCGCAGACAAGCCGCTGTTCGCCCGCATCTCCGCCACGGACTGGATCGACGGCGGCTGGACGGTGGAAGACAGCATCATCTATGCGAAGGAACTCAAGGCGCGCGGCGTCGATCTCATCCACTGTTCGTCGGGCGGATTCGACGGTGCCAAGCCGCAAGTGGGCGCGCTCTATCAGGTTCCCTTGTCGGCCGCCGTGCGGCGCGGCGCAGAGATTCCCACCGCAGCCGTCGGGCTCATCACAACCGCGCCGCAGGCCGAGTCGATCCTTGCTGCAGGCGATGCCGATCTCATCGCACTGGCGCGGCAGGCTCTGGAAGATCCCAACTGGGCGATTCATGCCCAGCATGTTCTGGAGGGCAGCGATGCCGTCTATGCCGGATGGCCGCAGCAGGCTGGCTACGCCATCCGCAACAAGGACCGCGCGCTGGGCGGCCGGACGTAAGGCCTCATTCCGGGATCGGCACCGACCGCGCGCCGCGCTGCCAGGCGCGCAGGCACAGATATTCCATGATCAGCGAGGCCGCGGCACCGGAGGTGACCTCGGAATGGTAATAGGGCGGCGACACTTCGACGAGATCCATGGCGACGAAGTTTATGCCCGTCAGCTTGCGCATGATCGAGGCGGCCTGGTGATAGTTGAGGCCGCCCGGAATGGGCGTGCCAGTACCCGGTGCGACCGAGGGATCGAGGCAGTCGATGTCGAAGGTCAGATAGGCCTTGTTCTTGCCCACCACCTTGCTGACGATATCGGCCACCTGCTGGGCCGAGCTGTCATGCACTTCGTCGGCATAGACGATACGGAAGCCATAGGTGCGCTCGCCTGTGAAGACCGTGCGGATGCCGATCTGCACGGAGCGCTTCGGATCGATGAGGCCCTCGCGGACGGCATAGCCGAACATGGTGCCATGATCGATGCGGCCGCCATCATCAGGCTCGACGTCGCGGTGCGCGTCGAAGTGGACGAGCGACAGGGGGCCGTGCTTCTTCGCATGGGCCTTGAGCAGCGGATAGGTGATGTAGTGGTCGCCGCCCAGCGTGATCATCTCGGCGCCGGAGCCGATGATTCCGGCTGCGTGGTTCTCGAGCGTGACCGGAAAATCCTCCTTTCGGCCCCAGTCGAAGAAGCAGTCGCCATAGTCGATGACGGCGAGCGTCTCGAAGGGATCGAAGTTCCAGGGCCAGAATGGGCCCCAGGCATTCTCGGCAGAGGCTTTGCGGATGCCCTCCGGCCCCATGCGCGTGCCGGAGCGGTGCGACACCGCCTGATCGAAGGGAACCCCGGTGACGGCAATGTCCACGCCGGCGAGGTCGCGCGTATACTTGCGGCGCATGAAGGAGAGCGCACCGGCATAGGTCGGCTCCCACTGCGTGCCCTTCAGGTTCTCGCGCCGGAAGGCGCTGTCCCCCGGAACGGAGGACATGTTCTTCATCTCAAGCGACATCTGCTACTCCGTAAGGACGATGGAATCTTCGGGAGCCCAGTGCACCCAGACCTTCTGGCCCCGCTCCACGCCGGAGCCGCCTTCGCGCGATTCATTCTGGACGTTGACCGAGAGGTCGAGCCCGTCCTTGCCTTCGATCACCACGTGGCTTGTGTCGCCGTAGTAGGCAACATCGCGCACCTTGCCCTGCAGCTTCAGGATCCTGTCGGACTTGGGTTCGGTCTTGCCGATCTTCAGCTTCTCCGGCCGCACGGCAATGGCAATCGCGCTGCCAACCTGCGACGCGCTCGTCAGCTCCACCTTGCCGAGTCCCTTTGCATCGCAGGTGATCGCCTTGCCCTTCTGGCCGGTGACGGTCGCATCGATGAGGTTCACCTTGCCGATGAAGTCGGCCACGAAGCGATTCTTCGGATGCTCGTAGAGTTCGACCGGCGTGGCGATCTGCTGCACGGCGCCCTTCTCCATGACCGCGATGCGGCTGGCCATGGAAAGAGCTTCGTCCTGGTCATGGGTGACGATGATGAAGGTGATGCCGACCGTTTCCTGCAACCGGGTGAGTTCCATCCGCATGTCGTCGCGCAGCTTGGCATCCAGCGCCGAAAGCGGTTCGTCGAGCAGCAGAACCTTGGGGCGCTTGACGAGCGCGCGGGCAAGGGCCACGCGCTGGCGCTGTCCGCCCGACATCTGGTCGGGCCGGCGTTCCGCGAGATGGGTGAGCTTCACCATCTCGAGGCCCTCGGCCACCAGGCGCTTGATCTCGTCGGGCGCAACGCCGGTGACCTTCAGGCCATAGGCGACGTTCTGCTCCACTGTCATGTGCGGAAACACCGCATAGGACTGGAACACCATGTTGGTGGGCCGCTTGTTGGGCGGCGTCAGCGCCATGTCCTCGCCGCCGATCATGATCTGACCGGAGGTCGGCGTCTCGAGGCCGGAGATCATCCGGAGCAACGTGGTCTTGCCACAGCCTGATGGACCGAGCAGTGCAAAGAATTCGTTCTGGTCGATGTCGAAGGAGATGTTGTCGACGGCAATGACACCGCCGGAAAACTTCTTGGAGACATTGCGGATGGAGACGATGGGTTCGGTCATGGTTCAGCCCTTGCCCGATTTTTCGGGAGCCTGGAGTTTCATTGCGATGACGGTGGCGATGACGGTGATCACGATCAGCACCGTGGAAGCTGCGTTGATCTCCGGGGAAACGCCGCGGCGCACCAACGAGTAGACCTTCACGGGAAAGGTGACGGTTTCTGGCCCGGACGTGAAGAAGGTGATGACGAAGTCATCCAGCGACAACGTGAAGGCGAGCAAGGCCCCGGCAATCAGGCCGGGCTTCATGTAGGGCACGATGATGCTCCAGAAGGTCTGCCACTCGCTGGCGCCAAGATCCTTCGAGGCTTCCTCCAGTTGCCGGTTGAAGCCGACGAGGCGCGACCGCACCACCACCGCGACGAAGGGAAAACAGAAGGAGACGTGCGCTATGACAATGTTCGACAGGTTGAGCGGCCATGGCAGGTTGACCACCGCATTCATCATGCCCGTGTTCACGAAGAACATCAGCAAGGCAACGCCCATGCAGATTTCCGGGATGACGATGGGCAGCGCCATGAAGCCCTCATAGGCCCCCTTCATCGGAAAGCGGAAACGCCAGAGCAGCAGGGCAACCAGTGTGCCGATGATCGTTGCCAGTATGGTGGCAAGCAGGGCGATGACCAGCGAATTGATCAGTGCCTCCTGCAGCGACACGTTGTTCCACGCCTTGGTGTAGTTCTCCAGCGTGAAGCCGCGCCAGACGATGCCGCGCTTGTCGGTGTTGAAGGAGAAGGCCACCAGCGTGATGATGGGCATGTAGAGCGCGAAGAAGATCGCGGCGAACAGCACCTTGAGCCAGAGGCGGTTGCCGTAGTCGAGGGGCCCCTGCCCCGGCTTCAGCTGCGCGGCCATCAGACATCCACTCCCTTGCTGTTCCTGGAGAAGAGCCAGCGCAGCGCAAGGGCGCCGAAGGTGGCGTACATGAGCAGGAAGGACAAGGCGGCGCCGAAGGGCCAGTCATTGGCAGACTTGAATTGTCGCTCGATCACATTGCCGATCATCTGCGAGTCCGTACCGCCGAGCAGGTCAGGCGTGAGGAAGGATCCGAGGCACGGAATGAAGACAAGGATGATGCCGGAGATGATGCCTGGCATGGTGAGTGGCACCGTGACCTTCATGAAGGTCTGGAACTGCGAGGCCCCGAGGTCGAGGCTGGCCTCCAGGAACGAGCGATCGAGACGCTCGATGGTGGCATAGAGCGGCAGCACCATGAAGGGCATGTAGACATAGACGAGGCCGGTGATGACGGCGAAGTCATTGTTCAGCATGTCGAAGGGTCCGAGCCCGACCCATCCCAGCACGCTGTTGACATAGCCCTGTTTGCGGAACACCGCGATCAGCGCATAGGTGCGGATCAGCAGGTTGATCCAGAAGGGAAGGATGACGAGCAAAAGCAGAAGCGGCTTCCATTTGGGCGGCGCGAAACAGATGCCGAAGGCGATGGGATAGGCTGTTGCAAGGCAAAGCGCCGTCGCCAGGGCGCTGACCCAGATCGACTTCCAGATGATCTTGAGGAAGACCGGGTCGAAGGCGCGGAGATAGTTGGACAGCGTGCCGGAGATGTCGATCTCGGTGATCGAGACCTGTCCGTCGATAACCGCCTTCTCGCCGAAGGACATGAAGAACAGGAAACCGAGGGGAATGATGAAAAAGGCAAGAAGCCAAAACGTGCCTGGCGCAGCAAACGTCCAGAAGACGTTTCGGTTTTCCTTCCAGCTCTCCAAGATCCGCCCTCTCCCCGTTTGGTTTTTTCTTGAACCTAGCCCAGGCCGAGGGGCCTCGGCAACCCGCCTGTGCCTCAGAGCCGGGCGAGCGCCCGGTCGATCGCCGCGACGGCGAAATCGGCATTCTCCCTCGAGAACACCAGCGGCGGCCTGATCTTCACGATATTCCCGAGCCTTCCCTCGCTCCCCATCAGCACGCCCTCGTCACGCAGCAGGTTCACGAGCCGCGAGGTTTCCCGGCCGGCCGGCTCGCGGCTCTCCCTGTCGCGCACGAGTTCCACGCCGAT
>JAPLOT010000483.1 GCA_026400595.1 Alphaproteobacteria bacterium
AAGATTTCAGTCGGAACGCTACTCCACCGGAAGCTACCGGTCTGCGTCAGTGCGCCTAGCGGGCCAGCCTCAGTCTGAGACCGCTGAGGTCGACTGACGCCATGAAGCCGATTTGTCTGGCTTGAACCTCCAGCACCACGCCCCGGGAATTGCGCAGTCTGGCGACGGCGCCACCACCGGCGGCAGCCAATCCGGCTCCGACGGCGGTATATGTACCCGCGATGTCACTCGACCTGTGAAGGTGACGGGCCTTTCCTACAAAATCTGCTGACGCAATGCCAATCGTCGCACCAAGGCTGACCCCGCCTACACTCAGGCGGTACTGCTTGCCATTGAAGCGAAGCGTTCCGCTGCCACTGCCAAAACCAACAATGAAGCCTGCCCTTACGAGCCGGAACTCAACTCGCCCGGTTGCCGCTTCTGCCGGTGACGTGTGCAGTGCCGTCACGGCGCCAGGGACAACAGCCAGGGTCGCCAGCGCCTTTACCAAGCGCCGCCGAGACTTGCTGACAGAAAGTGCAGTTGGCCGTGTTCCGGATGCCATCGATCGTTTCTCCTTGGCTGAGCGTCTCTTGAACCCTGTCGCGCGTGTCTGATGGCCATAATGCTCGCCGTCTGGGACCATACAGGACCTCGGCGCCGCAAGAACCGGAAGCAGCACTTGGCGTGAGCACTTCGCTCAGACAACTGAATGCGGTCAGAAGAACCAGCGCGCTCCGATCAGGACCCCGTCGGCGTCCTGGTAGCTGCCACCCAGATTGTCGCTATAGGTAAACCGGCGCCAACCTGCGTAGAGATCTATTGAAACGGGATCCAAACTTTGCACGGCATAGAGGCCGTAGTTCTCCGTCACGGCACCATCTGACAGAAAATCCCGGCCGTAGTAGTAGTCTGCCGAGAGGGATGTGATGCCGATATCGAACAGATCCGCCCGCCAGCCCGCCCGGACCCAGACGTAATTTGCTCCACCAACTTCTTCGCCGGCCGATAGGGCAAGGTTGAGCCCCGTTGGCGTGTGGAAGACCGTCGCCGAACCTGCCAACCTGCGTGAATCGGCGCCGTCCGGGTTGTCCAGCCACTGATAACCAGCCGCGGCCCGAACCGCAAAGTCCCCGATCTCGCCTGTCCACCGCAAGGCGACGTCATAGTAGTCCGTATTGTCATCCTTGTTGAGGACATTGCGACCGTACGAGGTGGAGGCCATGATGCCGCTGAAAACTGGCGTATCGTAGCGAATGCGGAACCGCCGCGCGCCGTCGAAGCTGTTGTTGACCCGCCCGATGGTGACATTGGTCAAATCGCCATTACCGTCACGGAAACGGAATGAGCCAAAGCCGTCTGATGAATCTGTCGCTCCAGCGACAAAGGTGAACGAGTCGTCAAGCCCCGCCGTTCCATCAGAGGCTGTACTGCCTTGTCCGAAGGACACCGTGCCGTAGCGCGAATCGGCGGCGACCTCGAACCAGCGCAACCACGCGCGCTCCCACTTGATCCATGGCGGCTCGTACTCCTGCGAAACCAACGCGCTGTTGCGCAAACCTAGGCCGGTCTCAAATCGTGCGCGCAAGATGATGTCATCGGACGATTGGGTGAGCGTGAAGCCGAGCCGCGTGTTCCAGTTGCCATTATCCACAATGCCGCCTGTGGTCTCCTGGCCATCGTCAAATCCCTGGTAGACCAGGTTGACTTGACCATAGAGGTTCGCCTCGAAGCCACTGACATCTGTGTAGGTCAGGTCGGGCACATAGACGTCCGACTCGATCGGGATATCCTCGATCGCGGCATCGTAGTCGAAGTCAGTCTCCAGCTGATCCTCTGCGACCGCTACCGGGGCCAAGAGCAATAGCACGCAGGTTACTCCAAACCCCAAGACTGCAGTCCGCATGCTTCACCACCTTTGCATCAGTGCACAGGGCCCAGATGAGCCAAGGCTTCCGCAGTCACACACACATGATGCTCACTTCGGGCTATGTTCGTGTCAATCAAAGAGCGCCAGCTACTTAGATGACAACCACCGAACACTCCGCATACTCGACCAACGTTTGCGCAAATCGGTGTCCTATGCAAGAACGTATTCTTGATACGCGGAGCTCACTGCCCGGCTTGGCGACTCAGTCGTTGAGGCAATCGATCAACTCTCGGTCAGCAGTTTCCACTGAAACGTGCAGGAACCCTTGTGCTGACCTTGTGGCAATGACCGCGTTCGTCGACGACCAGTCGTAGGTGTGAAGACGGGCCTGTGAGGGCGAGGATGCGTCCGAACGACGTGCCTTGTGAAGCTGAGCCCGCGTTCACGAGCAGGGAGTTCCGGTTTTGGCCCTCAGGCGAAGTGGCAACGACAACGGACAATGGCTGCTTTTGCCCTGGAATCGGCCATTCGTGTTTGACTGGCAGTGCCCGTTCATGAGTTCACGCCCGAGTTCTCTGATAGATTTCCAGACCCCAGCCCGGCCCTCCCCGCAAGGGATCGGGAGAAAGTTGTGGTGCTGTCTGGCTTCACGCTGCTCTAGAGAGCGCCGCCTTCGGCAAGTTTCATCAGCGACGCGAGCTCGTCGGCCTCGGACGCGGGCTTGTCCCAGCGGATGCGCGCGATGCGCGGAAATCGCATGGCGAGGCCCGCCTTGTGACGCGACGATTTCTGGATCGCGTCGAAGGCCACCTCGAAGACGAGCTGCGGCGTGACCGCGCGCACCGGGCCGAAGCGCTCCAGCGTATTGTCGCGCACGAAGCGGTCGATCTGCTTGAGCTCGGCATCGGTGAAGCCCGAATAGGCCTTTCCCACCGGCACCAGAACTCGCGCCCCGTCGCGCTCGGCCCAGACGCCGAACGTATAATCGGAATAGAAGGACGAGCGCTTGCCAGCCCCGCGCTGGGCATAGATCAGCACGCAGTCGGCCGTCAGGGCCTGGCGCTTCCACTTGTACCAGAGGCCCTTCGGGCGGCCCGCGACATAGGGGCTGTCGCGCCGCTTCAGCATGAGTCCCTCGATCCTTGCGCTGCGGGTGTCTTCCCAGATGCGGCGCAGCGCCTCCTTCGAGTCCGGCTGCACAAGCTCCGACAGGTCGGTGCCACGCGGTTGCATCTGC